>VBAQ01000285.1 GCA_005883765.1 Bacteroidota bacterium | reverse complement strand
GTGAGTGAATATCAATAATAGCATGACTTCCTTTTGGCGACCAGGAAACATTTGCAACTGTGATTGGCCTTACCGGCGGATTTTTTATTTTCTGTTCAAATTTTGCGGGGTAATCTTTTACGTAGTCGGGCAGATCATGAATGCCGCGAATCGAATCGGCTTTAATTGTCAGGACTGTATCTTTTTCGCGATCGTAAATGAAATATTCAGAATTATTCTGAGGAGCACCCACCTTTGTACGCCCGCTAATTTCTGTTGTAAAACCAGTTTCCGTAACATAAGTGGGGACGATGGTTGTTTTCGCATCAATGGCCGTTCTCGTCAATCGATAGCTAACAAATCGTCCATCAGGACTGATATTTAAACCTTGCACCGTTCTATCCCCAATTGGTATTTGTCTTAATTCTTTTGCTCTCGGCAGATTTTTGTTGTACGAGTCTGCAGCGTCTTTTTTTTCTTTTCGCTCCTTTAGAACCTGGAGATATTGCAACTGATCGTTCTTTAGCCATTGCTCTTCAGCTGCGCCGGGTGTGATCTCCTCAACCCTGTTCCCTCTTCCCCCGGAACCGCCACCACGCAATTGTTGTGGTCCTTGCAGCGCTTGCGTACCGGTTAACAACTGTGGCTGCAAATTGGTAAGTTGCGTTGTCTCGCCGGTTACAATATCCCAGGCATATAAATTTTGCTCGCTGGTGTAGACCACTTTTGTGTCATTAAAAGCAAATTGAGGGTTTCTTTCCCGCTCAGTAGATTGAACGAGGTGTCTTGTTTTTCCGGATTTGACATCCGTAAAAAAAATATCACCATCTTTTGCGAACACATAAGCCGTTCTATCGGTATTCCAGGTAACACTATCTGTAGTGACTAAATTTTGTTTTTGCCAAATAGTAGCCTTCGCCGGAGTATGATTTTTCAAAGTAATGAAGTAAATGGAGTCAGAAGTTGCATTGTCCGGATTCCAATTGAAGTACAAGTATTGACCGTCCATGCTCCAGGACACTCTTGAAGGGGACGTGCCCATCCATTTTGGATCCCGCATGATCTTTTCAACCGTGAGCTTTTCAAGTTTTTGTTGGGCCAAGGAAGGGAAAGAAATAAATAGGAATAAAACAATTACAATTTGTTTCGGCATAGTGCGCAGTTTAGAGCATAAATATATTGAGAAAGGGGAGAACGACAGATGGGAAACTGTTGAGTGGAGTATCGTCATGTAAAAAATAAAGCCGGTTAAAAAACCGGCTTTCGCTGTCCAACTCATGTACATTTTTTATTGTTGGTTTATGTTGCTGTTCTTTTTTTCCATGGCGTCCTTCCACTCTTTATACTTTGCCTGTTGTTCGGGAGTAAGTATCTCCAGTAGTTTGGCTTCTTTTTCTTTTTTCAAATCCATTTTTTTTGTTTTCTGATCGTCAGCGCTAAGCGTTGCATCTTTTCCGATTGCGTCGATTTTTTCGCTGTAGTCTTTGCTAAGTGCATCAAATTTTTGAGACTGCTCGTCAGTGAGTTTTAAATCTTCTTTAAATTTTTTCATCCAGGCTGCATGGTCCATTTGCGCTGCCGGATTTTTTTGATCCTGCGCAGGTTTTACATCTTTTTGTTCTGGTGCAGCGGGTTTTTGTGCGGGAGTTTGCGGTGTTTATTTTTAATCCTGTGCAACTGCTGAGCCAGCAAGAATAGCTGCAAAGAATAGGAGAGGCAATACCTTTTTCATACGATTAATTTTTTTAGAAATTAAAATACAAGCAATGAGCGGAGATTTTTCGGTTAATGAGCAGTTTACTGAATTCAGCGCGGAAGATTGGGGCAATTTTTATGCCTGAGTTTGCCGAAATGTATATGCCGCGTTCTTTTGAGTAATAATTTTGAAAAGTGAACTGCGGCTCGATAATATAAAGCGAATTCTTATTTCACACATTAAAAAATAAAATTCTGTCTCGTTAGTTTTTATACTGTCGGGCTTGATTAACTTCATTCTCTTATGGTCACGGTTTTGCAGATCGCTTTCGTTCTTGGGCTTATTATATTGATAACGCTCTTTGTGTTTGAGATAAGGATAAAGGAGATTGTCCTGTTGCCGGACGATTATAAAATTCTATTGAATGATTACGTAAAATTTTACCAGCAGCTCGACGATGACGAAAAAAAGAAATTTGAAGACCGGGTCCAGCATTTTCTTACTGCGGTGCGCATCACGGGCGTCAATGCGGAGGTGGAAGATATGGACCGGGTATTTATTGGAGCAGCCGCCATCATTCCTGTTTTTGCTTTTCCCGATTGGCAATATGTGAATTTGCACGAGGTTTTGGTTTACCCCGGAACATTCAACCAGGATTTTGACCAGGCTGGGTGGGATCGATATATCACCGGCATGGTTGGCTCAGGTGCCATGCAGCATGTGATGATCATTTCCAAGTGGCAATTGAGACAAGGATTTATTAATAACGCCGATGCGCACAACACGGCGATTCACGAGTTTGCTCATTTGATCGACAAGATGGATGGAACAATGGATGGTGTTCCCGAGATCATTTTAGAACGACGATACATTTCTCGCTGGGTGAGTCTAATGAACGCAACCACTCAACAAATGAAAAATTACGGATCGGATATTGATATGTATGGCGCTACCAACCATGCAGAATTTTTCGCGGTGATCTCTGAATATTTTTTTGAGCGACCTGATCTGCTCCAGGCAAATCATCCTGAGTTATTTGAAATGCTGGAGAGAATATTTTTGAGAAAGGGAATCAATAGCTGAAATGTTTTGCCGAGCCGCTTCGCAGACTCGCCGGGGAAGAAGGGTCAGCAAAAAAAATTATGACCATCATCTTTTTGCCACTAATATCGCGACAAGAAATCATTAACAACGTCCTCATCTAAAATCTCAATTGCCTTGCCTAGCGCTGGTTGACCATTGACAGTGGCCAGCAAAGCAATGGCCAGCCTGAAAGCAGTCCGGTCATTTATATTTTTAAGATTAAGTAAGAGATACTTCTCAAATTTGGTGAGCGAACCGAGATAGAGGTCGTCATATTTGCTCGGAAGCTCAGGATTCTTTCCGCTGACTCTGCAATTCTCAATCGTCACGCAGAGACCAATAAAATTCCAGTCTAGCGATTTATTTTCGATGCAGG
>VBAQ01000013.1 GCA_005883765.1 Bacteroidota bacterium | reverse complement strand
TGGATGATGCAGGAAATATCTATGTAAATATTGGGGCGCCGTCCAATGCGTGCCAGGTGCAGGATCGCACAAAAGGATCGCCCGGGCGAGACCCTTGTCCTATTCTAGAAACAGCCGGCGGAATCTGGCAATTTAAAGTAGATAAATTGAACCAATCTTATCCTGAGGGTGCGCGATGTTGCACAGGCATTCGCAATATTGTAGGTCTCGACTGGAACCGCCAGGAAAAACAACTGTATGCTATGCAGCATGGCCGGGACCAGTTGCACGATTTTTTTCCTGACCTGTATGATGAAAAACAAAGTGCTGAATTACCCGCCGAAGAAATGTTGCTGGTAAAAAAAGGTTCCAACTTCGGCTGGCCTTATTGCTACTATGATGAATTTCAAAATAAAAAAATATTGAATCCTGAATATGGAGGTGATGGGAAAAAGCAAGGTCGGTGTGCAGGGGTTGATCAACCCATCATGGCATTTCCTGGTCATTGGGCGCCCAATGCATTACTCTTTTACACGGGAAATCAATTTCCCGAGCATTATCGCAATGGCGCGTTTATTTGTTTTCATGGTTCGTGGAATCGCTCGCCTGAAAACCAGGCGGGATATTTTGTTGCTTTTGTTCCTTTTAAAAACGGAAAACCTTCAGGCAAGTACGAAGTATTTGCTGATGGCTTCACAGGAAGGGCCGAAGTAAAAGGGCCAGGGCAAGCAAAGCATCGGCCCATGGGATTAGCAATCGGTCCCGACGGAGCATTATATGTTTCAGACGATGTAAAAGGAACGATCTGGAAAATTGCTTATAGGAGGCAGTGAAATCTTATGTAGCCTGCTGAAGAATTTCTATTCGGCTTTTGTTGTGTCACTCACTTGTGCGTTCTACTCGCTATTCAGCGCGCATGGCCTACGCAAAATGCTTTTTAATTTATGATCTTATCAGTTAAATTTGCACTCGCTTGCGGCGGTGGCGAAACTGGTAGACGCACTACTTTGAGGTGGTAGCGGTCGAAAGACTGTGGAAGTTCGAATCTTCTCCGCCGCACCATAGAGCTGGCATCTCCCAGCTTTATTTTTTTGTGGAAGTCCCGACGTGGTGCCGCCAGTCGGGATGCCGACCACAGCGTCGGCATTCGAATCTTCTCCGCCGCACCTTGATAAAACAAAGAGCCTGCTGACATCAAAAGTATTTGGACACAATAACCGAGTTACTAAAGGAAAAAGTTTTTCCGATTAGCTGCTTCATAGATCGAAGCAATAATTTCAGCAGGGTAAAATAGGAATGTACAGAGTAGCTGACCGGCTGTCGAGAGAGATAAAGGAATGTTTCGGAGATATAAGCGTTAGAGAGATCGATGCCGACAAAGTGAGGGAGTTCGACGGATGGCTCGCAACGAAAAAAGAAAATACTCAAAGCGGTCGAAACTCTTTTCATACGCGCAACTGGAGTGGGTGTTGGGATGGCTTGTGTCGCCAGAAATTGTATTGCAAAAAAATAAATTTTGTATTTATGAGAAATATTTTCATATTCTATTGTGTTATTGCTGTTCCCCTGTTCGCCCTAGTGCTCTCAGCCAGGATGCATTTAGTGTCATCAACGACATTTGCGGCATTAATGTTTCTTTACATTTTTGTCTATCATCCATTAATGTCCGCCTTAAGGTTGATCGGAACTAAAAAAATCCCAAAAAACAAGTTCTGGATGAATTTTATTCCTTTTTGGAATTGGAAATATAAGAGGGACCTCTTCTTCAGCAAATGATTTTCTCACAAATTGAAAACGATTTGAAAGGCGGCAATAGTGTCGCCTTTTATCATGTTCGTCGGGATGCTTGCCTCACTGAATTACTGCAGCGATATTATCCGCAGTGAATTGAATTGCCTCGACCGTTGTCGGTTTTTTCGTACTTTTTTGTCATTGTGATGATTTTTTAAAAAATTTTAAGCGGTGCTTATGGATTCCCGACGCCGGAACAGGAGGGTGTCCACAGCGTCGGCATTCGAATCTTCTCCGCCGCACCATAGAGCTGGTATCCCCAGCTTTATTTTTTTGTGGTCCCGACGTGGTGCCGCCAGTCGGGATGCCGACCACAGCGTGGGCATTCGAATCTTCTCCGCCGCACAATTCAAAATTTTGAATAGTAAAACAGTTTTGCCGGGAGATGATATTCCCATACTCGGTGAGATTATCGAAAGATTATGGTGACGTTTTCAGCCCATGTCGATATGGTTGGACCTTCTTACTCTGGAATTTTGGTTGGATCATGTGTCAGCATTCCCCTTCTTGCTAATTCAAGTATTACAGACTGGAGGACCTCCTTGCGCGCTAAGTATTCACGGTCGTTTTGCAGTGTAGTGAAATTCTTGATGCGACGAGTAAATTTTTCGGTACACTCCGTTAGCAGATCAATGAGTGCTGAGTCTTCTAAGATATGTAGATTTCGCATGGACTTTCAGCGTATTAAATCGAAGCGCAAAAGATGTGCGATAAATTTTTGAAGCTACATGTCAGCTATTCAAGGAATATTTTCTACATACGGATGTTATTTGTTCTTCATTAAATACACCATAATAGCACCTCCGATGACGCGCAAAGGGCTCGCAGTTTGCAAAATCATATTTTACTAAATCATCAAACAATCGTATCATTTGAAAAGAGCGTTATCTGAAAACGATAATTCGACAGCAATAGGACAGATGCAAAGCAAAAAGTTCAGGGCAGTCATTGCAGTCTGAGGCTAGACACATAATTATTTTTTTAAAACAACCCTGAATGTAGTTCCCTTCCCAACCTCAGACGACTTCACAAAAATTTCTCCTTTGTGATATTGGTTGATGATTCGCTTCGATAAGCTCAGGCCCAGGCCCCAGCCACGTTTTTTTGTAGTAAACCCGGGATTGAAAACGCGGAGAATATTCTGTTTGCTGATGCCTTTACCTGTATCGCTCACATCGATAGTTACTTCGTCGACGGTATTACGGATATCGACGGTGATAGAACCTCTGCCTTCCATAGCATCGAGGGCATTTTTCAATAGATTTTCAATCACCCAGTCGAACAGGGGCTCGGAAATTTTTGCCGTGATCTCTTTTTCACCATGAGTGTTGATCGTAAAATTCACTCTCCCGGCCGCTCTCTTTTTCACGTACTCCACCATGTTGCTTATTTGACTCACAATATTGCTTTGTTCAAGTTGTGGCTTGCTCCCGATTTTTCCGAAGCGATCCGATATCAACCGCAGGCGATCCACATCTTTTTCCAGCTCTCGAAGAATTTTTTCATTTGCACCATTTTGTTTCATCATCTCCACCCAACCTTCCAGGGATGATACTGGCGTGCCCAATTGGTGGGCAGTTTCTTTTGCCATGCCCGCCCACACCTGGTTTTGTACCGAACGATAGCGGCTACGAAGTGCCAGCAGGGTGACAATGATGAAAAGACCAACAATGAATAATTGCACTAAAGGGTAGTACTGTACTTCATTGAGCAATCGTGTGTGACCATAATAATATTTATTGATCCGGGTGGAATCCAAAGGGTCGGTCCAGATAATGGGATCATTGATCGATTTGAGTTTCTCAAGTTTTTTTTGGACGTAGCTCTTGTCAGAAATGACTTTTAAGGAATCGAGATTTTTGTGGTCGATGATGCTGTCATTTTCATTGGTCCAGATGATTGGAATGTCATCGTTATCCTGGATTATTTTCAGAGCCAGCCTGGTGTCCCCGTTATTGCTTGGATTCAGAATCGAAGTGCTTGCCTCCACCCACTCTTGCACTTTTTTCTTTTCCTCGTTTGCAATTTTATTGGCCAGGTATTTCGAGTAGAATATTGTTCCGCTAACGATGAGTATGGCTACCAGGGCCAGCACAACACGCCAATTAAAGAATTGAGGATACATGGGCGAAAAATACAAATAACAAATAAGAAATTCCAAATTCCAGAGTTCTAACTAACGACGCATACCTCATACCTCGTAACAACCTTATATCCCTTATTTTTGAAAAAATATTTTCTTTTTGAGTAATCAGCCAAAAGTTGCGATAGTTATTCTGAACTGGAACGGGAGAAAATATCTTGAGCAATTTTTACCATCAGTGTCAACGACTGTTTACTCCAACTATGAAATAATCGTAATTGATAACTGCTCGTCCGACGATTCCGTTTTGTTTCTTGAAAAAAATTACCCTTCTATCACCATCATGCGTTTCTCGCGGAATTATGGTTTTGCAAAGGGATATAATGAAGCCCTGAAGCAAGTCAATGCTGACTATTACATGCTATTGAATTCAGATGTCGAAGTCAATCCCACCTGGTTGCAACCCATGGTCTCATTGATGGAACTGGATAAGACAATTGCCGCCTGCCAACCCAAAGTGCTATCCTACAACAACAAAAACTTGTTTGAATATGCGGGTGCGGCCGGGGGTTGGATGGACGAGTTTGGTTATCCCTTTGCAAAGGGTAGGGTCTTCGACGTGTGTGAAGAGGATCGGGGACAATACGATGATGCATCGCTGATATTTTGGGTAAGCGGGGCGGCGATGTTTATTCGCTCCTCTGTGTTTCACGAGGTGAAAGGGTTTGATGAATATTTTTTTGCTCACCAGGAGGAAATAGACCTCTGCTGGCGTATTCAGCTAGCGGGCTATAAATTGAGCAGTTGCCCGGCGTCTGTAGTCTATCATGTCGGCGGTGGTACCTTGCCTAGAGGAAACACAAGAAAAACTTACCTGAATTTTCGAAACAACCAGATCATGCTCGCAAAAAACCTTCCCTGGTCTCAAAAATGGTGGAAGATCCCGTTCCGGATTTTTTTGGACAATATTTCGGCAATAAAAGGATTATTCACGGGAGATGGCGGGTATTTTCTTGCGATAGTGAGGGCACATCTTGCTTTTGTGAAATGGATCCTATTAAAGCAGCGCAGGAGTGTGTTCCCACAAAGAAAGAATGAACAACTCCATGGTGTATATGGTCATAACCTCGTATGGCAGCATTTTGTGAAAAAGAAAAAATTCTTCACCGAGGTAGTAAAAAACGGTTTTTAGATTTTTGTTTCGAACCACTATTTTTGCACTCAAATCATCATCATGGATTATCAGGGCGAATATCACCAGGAATACCAGGAAGAACTTCAGAAAGTCCAGGATCGGGATTTCACACACAACTGGGTTTCCTCTTCTGCATTTCTTTTCTATCTGCAGGTAGCTTGCATTGTCGCCATGGTATTAGGCGGATGTTATATGCTTTATGAGAAAAGATATAAAGGCAAACCCGATGTAGTAGTTCCTGACAATACGTTGTATACTCCGAAGTATAAATAGCACTTCTTAAAATTTTTTTGAGAAAAATTCATTCGCTATTTTTGCTGCCCTTCAGCTCTTTACATTACTTATTATAAGAATAAAAGCGGAAGTAGCTCATTTGGTAGAGCACAACCTTGCCAAGGTTGGGGTGGCCGGTTCGAGCCCGGTCTTCCGCTCAGCAGTTCCTCCGAAATGGAGGATTTTTTTTGAAGTAACGAATTTAGATTTCGAATTTCGATATTCGAATTTCGAAATTATTATCACTAGCCCTGGTGGTGGAACTGGTAGACACGCAGGACTTAAAATCCTGTGGCCAGCAATGGCCGTAACGGTTCAACTCCGTTCCGGGGCACAGCGGGCCCCGACGCTGCGAGGCAGGTCGGGGTGCTGACTTGGCACTCAGCCTTCAACTTCTTTTTACTTTTTGCGGAGCACCGATATCGATTCTTCCGTCATCTTATCCGCTCTAGCGAGAAGATTCTCTTTCTTTTTTTCTGCTCTCGTTTCTATTTTTTTGATCAGCTCATTTTCTTTAATAGTATTCGAAAGTATTGTTTTCCGGAAGTTTTTTAGGTTCGTTCTAAGCACCTCATGATCCTGGATATTGCCCAAATGATCCAGTATCTTATCCAGGTTTTTTAACTGTGGTTTCGTAAAAAAAACCTCACCGTCAAAAATGTTTGACCAATAGAAAATGTTTTTTAAATTTTTTCGCACCAGGTGGGAATTTTTTTTGAAGTGCTTCCGGTCTTTTGTAACAGTTTTCATTGAGGATCCGATCAATTCTTTGACCGCGCTCTGTGATTCAGCAGCATCCAATTTTTCAAAGTCCTGGTTTACTTCGTTTGTAAATTTGTTGAACTCATCTTTTTTGAACTCCTGGACAATTTGCTTGCAGTATGGAGTGATTTGGTCCTGCAATAAATGCAGGTATACGAACAATGACTTTGGTAGCGGCTTATTTTTTTCAAAAAAGGACGGCAATAATTTTCTCACTATGTCAATATTTCTATGCTTGCCAAAAACGGAAAATAACCCCCGTAGCATTGCGAGCAATTCTTCAGGTTCTTTCTTTTTGAACAAGGATGGATAGAGTTTAACGTAGGAACGAATTTTTTTTATTGCTACTCGCAGATCATGAATAGCATCGATATCCATTTTACTTTGCAGTACAGTAAAGTTCTGGTCAAAAGCCTGGACTTCAGTTTGCCAATGCCTTAGTATGGGATTATCGTCAGGCATTTTTATTTAAAGATAAAATTTCTTTCAGGCACCAAGCTTTAAAGGCAGTATGCTTTCTTCAACAAACAAGTGGTAATTGGTATCTGATTCCAGGTCGTGTAATAAGGCCTAGCAGAGTTTCATCCAGCCCGAGGCATCCGTGGGTGGATTATAGTTATGAGTGAGGCTCCGTATTTCTGAGAATAATTTAGATATGTCTTCTCTCGCGGATTGAACGCGCAATCTCAGTAAAGAAAAATTGTAACCGTTGTTTGCATTTTTTCGTATTTCGGGGAAATAAACTTTTTCAGAATCTGCGAGGTGTTTTTGCAACAGTTTTCTTACCTCATTGAAATGGCTTCTTATCGTAATCAGTTCAGGATGATTCTTCATGTCTTGTTGCGGCATAAATTGAAAGCACTGATTGAGGGATGAGAGATTTCGTTTTTCGGCCGTGTGGTATTTATTCGAAACGAAATTCATCAACTCGATCGCGTTTAAATTTTTCAACTCCTGTCGAATCGTCTTTTTCATACTGATAGATTCTTATCAAAAATATGTTGTGAATGAAACGCGGTGGATGACGAGGGCAGTGGGCTGTTATGACTTTTATCAATGTAAAGGCGCGAGTAAATCACTCATTGATCGGACTTAAATCAGGTAATGCCGGCTGCATGCGGCGGTCGCCTCCGCTTTCTTCCTAAGTTGATCTTATGGATTCGGCGATGACCAGCAAGATTCCCAGTGGATCATAGTTGAAGCTGGTATCTGTATTCAATTTTCCCCGTCATTTGTTTATCGCGGTTAAAAGTTGCCTCCTTTGTTTTGAGACCTCTTTCATCGAAGACATAGCGCCAGATAAGGTAACCAAGGCCGATCGTGGAAATCGTCGTGATCTTTTGTACAACCTGGTTCTTTTCTGAATATTCAAACATATAATCAGGCAGCAGGCGACGCGCCTTAACATTGAAACGAACAATGTCGGTTAGCCTGTTCTTGCTGTCATAGTAATAATAGGTTTTATCCCGGCTTATTTTTTTTATGAATGGCAATTCTTCAGCCACATTGCCCTTATCGTCCAGAGTGAACCGGACGTCCGTAGTGTCCACATTGTTCAGGATCCTAAGCATTCTTACAGGCCGACCCTCAGCATCATAAAACCACTGATGTACCTCATTTGCATAAATGCTATCCTCTGCATCAGTGACTGTATTTATTATTAATACGGGGTTATTCTTGCTATCGTAACTATAAGTTGTGGTCGATATTCCGGCCGAAGAAGTATCGGAAATGCTCGACACAGATCCGTTGCCATCAAAACGATAATACTGGTTAGTAATAGAAGTTTTATTCCTGTTCGACATCTTCAGCAGATTGCGATCTTTAAAAAAATTGTGTGTTTCTGAGAAATCACTATTCTTAACCCCGTCTCCGTCAAAACCCGTTGCTTCAACCACCGATACTTTATTATCCAGGTAAAGTTTTATCATTTGGTTCATCTCCCTGGTTCCAATAATATCCTTGTAGTAATATTGGGCATGCAACGGCAGGTACGCAACTAAAGTGAAAACAGCGATCAAAGTGTTTTTCATGAAGACAGATATTGTTTAAGCATCAAAAATGAATTGTTCAGTAAAGAAAAGCAAATCGACTCGTTGTGACCTCACCCAAACCCTCTGTAAAGGAGAGGGGCTTAAAACACTCAAGATATTGAGTTTTATTCTTGCATACTTTTTTATCACGGCAGAGGTGTTTATTTTTAGCAAAAATTTATTGTGAGCCATGCCCCCGAACGCCAGGAAAAGAACTGCCTCAATTGCGGAGCCACTGTTGTCGGACGTTTTTGCCATGTCTGCGGGCAGGAAAATGTAGTTCCGAAAGAAAGCTTCTGGAGCCTGGTCATTCACTTTTTTTATGATATCACTCATTTCGACAGTAAATTTTTTTACTCGCTGCGATACCTTTTATTCAAGCCGGGATTTCTTTCAAAAGAATTTGCCAGCGGCAGAAGAGCCAGTTACCTGCATCCGGTGAGAATGTATGTATTCACTTCGGCAATTTTTTTTCTTATTTTTTTTCTTATTTACAACCCGGAAAAAGCAATTATCATAAAGGATGAACCCCTCACTTCCCAGGAAAGAGCCGACAAAATAAAAGACTTCGAAGACGAATTAAAAACGAAGCAAACCGACAGTTCCATTCTGATCAAAGAGATCCAATTATTAAAGGATACTACCAGGGCGGTGACAAACCTTGACCTTTTAAGAACTGCCGGAAAAAATGTCTTTGGACAGGCGAGTAATATGAACTACGAAACGACGGGTGAATATGATTCAGCTCAGAATACCCTAAGTCCTGAAAAGAGGGATGGGTGGTTTATGCGGGCGGTAACTAAAAAACAAATTCAGTTGAATTCAAAATATAAGGGTAATCCTAATGAGGCATCAACAAATTTCATCGAGATTTTTTTACATAAGCTTCCCTATTTATTATTTATTTCGCTTCCATTGTTTGCCCTGATATTAAAGCTGCTCTATATCCGGCGCAAGCAATTCTTTTATGCGGATCACGCCATTTTTTCTATTCATCATTACATTTTCAGCTTTATCCTGCTGCTGTGTATTTTTTTATTGGGAGCGGTAAGATCTAAGCCCGGCTTTCATTGGGTGAGGGGCGTTGAGGTTGGTTTATTTTTTCTCTGGCCGATTCACCTCTATATTGCTGTGTTGAATTTTTATAAGCAAGGGTGGTTCAAGACATTTGTAAAATTTTTTTTACTGAACATTCTTGGCTTTTTTTCATTAATAATATTATTCACAGCACTTTTAGTTTTAACGTTTGTTCAGCTTTAAAGAATGTGTATGTCAAATCTGAGTGAATCTTTTTTGCGACTGGTGTCGATTATGGATGAACTTCGGGAAAAATGTCCCTGGGATCAAAAACAGACGGTCGAGAGCCTTCGTCACATGACCATTGAGGAGACCTATGAACTTGCCGAGGCTATTACCGATAAGGACTGGAAGGGAATAAAGGAGGAACTGGGCGATCTCTTGCTGCATATCCTTTTTTATTCAAGAATAGCACGAGAACAGCATCAATTTACACTTGAAGAAGTCGTCAATGGCATTGCGGAAAAGTTGATCATGCGCCATCCACATATTTATGGCGATGTAAAAGTGAAAAGTGACGAAGACGTAAAAAAGAACTGGGAAAACCTGAAGTTAAAAGAAGGGAAGGCTTCAGTTCTAAGCGGGGTTCCTATATCATTGCCGGCGACGGTAAAAGCAATGCGGCTGCAGGAAAAAGCGAAGCAGGTTGGTTTTGAATGGCAGAATAAAGACCAGGTCTGGCAAAAAGTAGAAGAGGAGATTAATGAACTGCATGCCGCTGTCGGGAAAAATGAAACAGACAAGGTGGAAGATGAATTTGGCGACCTGGTGTTTTCATTGATCAATTATGCACGGTTTTTGCAGATTGATGCTGAAAATGCCTTAGAACGGACCAATAAGAAATTCATCAGCCGGTTCACCAAAATGGAAGCCGAAGCGCTAAAACAGAGCAGGAAGCTTGATGAAATGACTCTCGAAGAGATGGATGCCATCTGGAATGCAATCAAACATCAACAAAGTACTTGAAAAAAAATCTCCAACATATTCTGTTTTCCAGGTACGGCCTGTTGGTCCTGGCCGTCCTGGCATTCGTTCTTTCCTTTGTTTTTAACTCTTATTATACACGGTTCTCTTCAGTCAATGTTGAAAAAAAGGCATTGACCAGTTATATCCAAAAACTGGAAGCGGATTTCAATCAATTGACAAAGGATACTTTTTTACTACGGAAGATCATTCAGCGTCAGGAAAGCCTTGATGAATTTAAAGCCATCGAGAAAAACTATTATGGAATTTTTATCGTCGCCGAATCTGTTTTTGGTCCGCAACAACTGCTTTTTTGGAATACCCAGGATGTAGTTCCTCCAGTGTCCAGTTACAACCTCCCCGATAGCGAGTATTTTAAATTCAAGGACAACGGCTACTATATCATCATTAAAAGAAATGTTGTTGTGAACGGTATGAGCAATAGGCTTTGGGCCTATGCGATGATTCCGGTGCAATCAAAATATTATATTGAAAGTGAATTCCTGAACGATGAATTTGCATACAGCAAATCTGCTCAAAAGAGAATTATTATCAGCGCCAACCCAACAAGGTTTCCAATCCTGAGTTCTTCAAGAAGAACTTTGTTTTATATCGATCGGAAACCCACCAGCGCCACCCCATATAATGATACGATCACCGTGATTCTTAGACTGCTTGCTCTGTGTTTCTTTTTTGTGTTTGCTCATACACTCGCCGAATCTGTGATTCGTAAACAGAACAGTCCGTGGCGCGGGGTAGGCACGTTGATCATTATTCTTTTTATTTTCAGGCTGGGTATCTATTTTTTCCCCGGTGTTTTCGAATTCAGGCAATTTGAATTATTTCAACCTACGGTTTACGGCAGCAATTTTATTAATCGTTCATTAGGCGACCTCCTGATCAATGCATTATTATTTTCGTGGGTAACGGTTTTTGCCTGGTCCAAATTGGGGAATCATATAGATATACTGAAAAGATTCAAGGGACCGGCAAAATGGGTAATTGGTACGATTTCGTTATTGTTCCTCATCATTTCAACATTTATCCTGGCAAATACAATTAATGGTCTTGTGGCCGATTCAAAAATTTCTTTTGACGTCACTGATTTTTTTACCCTCAACCAATACAGTATTGTAGGCTTTATCGTGCTGGCAAGCTTGTCCCTGGGGTATTATTATTTTACCCAGCTTATGTTTCGCTTTATACTTCCCGTTTTTGGGCAAAAAAAGGCGTGGATCTATTTCGGGATAGCGCTCACAGGATTAATCTATCTCACTTTCCGTTCCAGTGATCCTTCTATACAATTTTACATTCCTGTTCTTATTTGGCTTATATGTTATACCTGGCTGGTGAGCCAGCAGGGATTAGTGATCAATCGATTTCATATCAACGTAGCCGGAATATTATTCTGGATCTTTATTTTTTCTGTTTCGATCGCCGCTATTATTATTAAGGAGAATAAAGAAAAGGAATGGATTACCAGGAAAACAATTGCTGAGAGCCTCACCAGCCAGGATGACGAAATGCTGTTAAGCATAACCCTCTCTTATCTGGACAACAGGTTCCTCGCTGCTAATTTCTCTCGCTTTTATGATGACGAAAATGGAAAGTTCTTCAGAGACAGTATTCTCAAGGCAAATTACAAAGGCTATGTAAATAAGTACAACACGCGGCTTTATGTGTTTGATTCAACTTTCCACAGTCTGTTCAACGATGACGATCTCTCGTATGACGCGATGAACAATATCATATCTGTCCAGAGTAAGTTAAGCAAAACACTTCCAGATGTGTATTCCTATATTTCGTCTTACAACAAAATAACTTATATCACGAAGAAGATCGTTACGGCTGCTAATGATAAACAACTCGGGGCGGTATTCATTGTATCGAGCCCAAAAACACTGACGTCTAATGCCCTGGAGGCAACATTATTCAAACAACCAAATGAAAATGATCCAAAGGAGTCACCTACTTATTCCTATGCAATCTATACCAATGCTAAATTGACAGAATCGTCAAGCAAATATCCCTTTGCTACAACCCTAACCACGGACCAGCTGCCTAAAAAAGAAGTAGAGGAGAGAAGCAATGGAAATTATAGTGAGCTCTGGTTTAGGAGCAGCGGCGAAAAAGTGGTTGTAATGGCCCGAAAAGTCGATTCGATCATAGAGGCCATTACCTTGTTCTCATACATCTTCTGTTCATTTCTTTTTCTGGTGACATTTATACAAACCATTTCATTTCTTTTGAAAGTAGGAACTGACAGGAGGGAGTTGAGGAACTTTTTCCAGGTTAGTATTCGCTCGCAGGTCCATAGCACTATTATTTTCATTAGTATTCTTTCATTTTTGATCATTGGCGCAGCAACCATCTCATTTTTCAAGACGCGATATAATCGTAATAACACAGATAAGCTGAGTCGGACCATGGCGATAATGGTCAATGAAATGAAGAAAAGGATAGCCGAGCACAGCATTTTTGATGATGTTACAAAAATATACGAGCAGGGTTCAAACAGTGAGCTGAAGAAGCTGGTCACGGAGGTGGCGGACATTCACAATGTGGATGTGAATGTGTATGATCTGCGTGGTAACCTTCAGGTTTCTTCGCAGGAAAATATCTATGAAAAAGGAGTTCTGAGTAAACAAATGAATCCTGAAGCGCTTTTTCACCTCAGCCGTTTGCGTGAAGTAGAGCGGGTGCAACAGGAGCACATTAGTAACTTATCTTACCTCAGCATTTATGCACCCGTAAGATCAGACGAAGGAAAAGAGTATGCATATCTGAACATTCCATATTTTCTTTCACAGATCGAGCTAAACCAGGAGATCTCAAACTTTTTAGTGACCATCATCAATCTCAATGCCTTTATATTTCTCATTGCGGGCATTATCGCTTTATTTATTACAAATCGAATTACACGATCCTTTTCCATTATCGGCGAGAAAATGAGAGAAGTGAACCTGGGCAAGTTGAACGAGGAAATTACCTGGAAGAGAAATGATGAGATCGGCGAACTCGTGAAAGAATATAACAAAATGGTGAACAAACTGGGTGAAAGTGCCCAGGTACTTGCCCGCAGCGAAAGAGAAGGCGCTTGGCGTGAAATGGCCAGGCAAGTAGCGCATGAAATAAAGAATCCGCTAACCCCGATGAAACTGAGCATTCAATACCTGCAAAAGGCGATTTTAAATAATTCACCGGATGTAAAAGAACTCACTGCAAAGGTTGCCAGCACGCTGGTTGAACAAATAGATCACTTGTCAAAGATCGCTTTTGATTTCTCGCAGTTTGCCAACATAGGCAATACCCAGGTTGAGTTGTTTGATATACATGAAGTGATCAGCGCACTGAAAGAGCTATACCAGCGCGGCCAACAGGTTGAAATTAGCTGGAATGCAATTCCCGATAAAGTGATATTGAGAGCGGATAAAACACAAATGAACCGGTTGTTCACCAATCTTTTTCAGAATGCTGTCGAAGCCTGCGATGACAAGGACCAATGCCTTATCAACGTAACTGAACTACAGGAGAACGGCAGTATCATTGTAAGCGTAAAAGATAACGGTGAAGGAA
This sequence comes from Bacteroidota bacterium, assembly GCA_005883765.1. Lineage (GTDB taxonomy): Bacteria > Bacteroidota > Bacteroidia > Chitinophagales > Chitinophagaceae > VBAU01. The sequence goes on along the minus strand of VBAQ01000013.1, from coordinate 7,303 downwards.
TACCACCGGCAATGCAGTCAAAAATATTTGCACCAAACTTCACAACGAAATCTTCTGGCACGGGTCTTGGCCTTGCCATGTGCAAAAGCATTGTTGAGCAGGCGCAGGGGAAAATTTGGTTTGAAACCAGCCCCGGTGAAGGCACTACTTTCCATGTCGAGTTGCCGCTGGCAAATTAAATTCCTTTCAATTGTCTTATCTTCTGAAGATAATCCTCAAATTGTTGCAAACTGAAACTGCTTAAGTTTTGCTCTTTCGCCAAGCCGCCTTTTTGCGCCGCGAGTACGCCATACTTCACATCATTAAAACCTGCGATAGAGTGGGCGTCCGGATCAATTGAGATCAACACATTTTTTTCGACAGCGTAGTCCACCCAACGCCAATCGATATCCAATCGTCGTGGATGTGCATTGAATTCAATGGCTACATGGTCTTCTGCGCAAGTGTCGATAACTTTTTTGTGATCCACGGGGTAACCATTTCTGCTGAGCAGCAATCTTCCCGTCATGTGCCCCAGGATAGTCGTATACCGGTTTTTTATTGCATTCACCAATCTCATCATCGCTTTTTCCTCATTCATTTTAAGATTGCTGTGTATGCTGGTAATAACAAGGTCGAACGTAGCAAGTATGTCATCTGAATAATCAAGGCTTCCATCATTCAAAATATCACACTCGATGCTTTTGAAGATCTTGAATGGCCGGAGGGTGCCATTCAATTCATCAATATACCGGTGTTGTTCCTTTATTCGTTCAATTGTCAGGCCATTGGCATAAAATGCACTTTTGGAATGGTCGGATAACACGAGGAACTCATAACCTCTATTGATAAGATCTTTGGCCATTTCTTCAATAGTGTTCACCCCGTCACTCCAGTTGCTATGGCAATGAATGATTGACCGGATATCGGAAGGTTGAATTACGGTCTTTATCTCATTTTGTCTTGCTTTTGTGAGAATGGAATCATTTTCTCTCATGGCAGGAATGATCACGGGCAAACCTGCCGACGAAAAGATCTGTTCCTCGCTTGCTGCGCTGGCCGGTATGGAGAATTGCTTTTCCCAACCTATCAAAAAATCTTCACTGCAGCTTGTTTGGAAAAGTTTCTTGCAGAATGATGAGTGATCGCACAAGTAAAATTTAAGTTTTACATTCTCTTTCCCTTTAAACAAAATAATTTCTGCGTCTTCCTCAATGGCCTCAAATTCTTGTCCCTCGACCGCGCGGGAATTTTCAAGAAAAAATTTCTTCAATTCGAAGGAGGGTGTCGTTGTACACCATTCCAATACTTCAATGATCTCCAGTTGTCTCCTGAAGGCACCCGTCAGCGCTATTTTGGCTTTCGGAAAATTCGTAGCCAGTTTTTCATTCATCGTATGTGCATAACTTTCTATTTGCGCATACAAATAACTGCCCTGGTTCTGAAGATAAAATTCAATCGAGTCCCGGATACTGTTTTGGGTTTTCTCTCCAAAGCCTTTGTATAATAACAGGCGATTTTCGTTGCAGGCATATAAAAGCTCACCGATGGATTCTACTTCCAGTTCTTTCCAGATGGTGTTTATTTTTTTTGGTCCAATGCCTTTTATATTGAGCATTTCAACTACTCCTGCAGGCGTTTTTTCAAGAAGATCATTCAACGTATTCATTTCGCCGGTATCAAGCATTTCAATCACTTTCTTGCCCACGCTGTCACCAATGCCTTTAATGGCAAAGATTTTTTCTCTTGGCGTTTCACTGAGTTGCAGCGGTAATTTCTCGATATTGAAAGCCGCGATGGAATAGGTTTTCGACTTAAAAGAATTCTCTCCATGGATATCCATAAGCTTCGAAAGGAGGGAAAAGTGATCAGCAATTGCGTAATTATCCATGATAGCAAGTTATGATTTATGCAGGCTATAAAACAAAAGTCCCGACTCGTGTCGGGACTCGCTATAACGTCTTAAGTTTTAAATCTAACTTATCTTTTTTTCTTCGCAGCTTTCTTCGAAGCTTTTTTCCTTGGAGCAGCTTTTTTAGCTGCTTTTTTCTTTGTTGCCATGTTTTTGAATTTAACGGTTAGTAAAAAAAATCGTTATCGACAGTAAAAATAAAAATTTTTTTAAACTGTCAAAAATTTTTTCAACATTTTTAAAAATAGATATGTGGAAAAGTTACCTAAGAAGAAGCTTCAACCGAGTTCACGGAAACAAAAGTTCTGTTGTTTTTTCCTTTTTTAAATTCAACAATGCCGTTAGTAAGTGCAAACAAAGTGAAATCTTTTCCAACGCCAACGTTTTTTCCCGGATGGTAAACCGTGCCACGCTGGCGAATGATGATGTTACCGGAGATGACTGGTTGTCCACCAAAAATTTTTACACCAAGGCGCTTACTTTGCGAGTCGCGACCGTTCTTTACACTGCCTTCACCCTTTTTATGTGCCATGATAACTTTTTTAAAATTCCACAATTCAAATTCCAATTCTCCAATGGAATTTGGGGTTTATGACTAGCTTTTTAAGCTATGGAAGTTACTTTGATTCTTGTATACTGTGTTCTGTGTCCTTTCTTTTTGTGAAAACCCTTTCTTCTTTTTTGTTTGTATGCTATCAGCCTGTCGCCCTTGACATGATCGACGATCTCCGCTTTGATCTTTGCTTTTGCATTTTTGCCTAAGCTGATCTTTCCGTCCTTATCAACAAGGGATACTTCGTCGAGCTCGATTTTATCGCCCGGTTTTCCGCCCAGGTGAGGTACATGCAAAGTCTGGTCTTTTTCCACCTTGAACTGCTGACCAGCTATTTTTACGACTGCAAACATAGACTAAAATTTAGGCCGAAGAGGTCTCCCATTGAAGTGATTTAACCTTCGGAGGAGCGCAAAGGTAGGGTTAAATTTTCAACCGGCAAACAGCTAATCAAAGTTTCGACGGCACAAATTAAGCTTGGTCTAACATTCGTTCAGTTTATATTTGCAGCCTTAAGCTTGCCATGTGTGCCCATTCATCTGGCCCTTAAAAAAGATATGATTCAGATGAAGATAAAGTCATTTTTAGCCAAACCCTTCGCTTCATATATATATAAAGGAATACGAAAAGACATGCTGGCCGCGGTTCAGGACCAGGAAAGCATTCTAAAGCAACAAATAAAAACGGGAAAGGTTACTGAATATGGAAAGGAGCATGGCTTTGGCGATGTAAATACCTATGAAGAATTCAAGCAAGCAGTGCCCGTGTGTGACTATGAGCAACTTCGGCCATACATTGACAAAATAAAGGAAGGAAGACACAACGTATTGTGGAGGGGCAGGCCAATTTATTTCGCAAAAACTTCAGGAACGACAAGTGGAATAAAATATATTCCGATCACTAAGGACTCAATTCCCAACCACATCAATACAGCTCGCAATGCCCTGCTGTGTTACATGGCCGAAACCGGCAACACAAGATTTTCAGATGGAAAAATGATTTTTCTTTCTGGTTCACCGGAGTTGGAAAGAATTGGCGACATTCCTACTGGCAGACTAAGCGGGATCGTGAATCATCATGTGCCGAGCTATCTTAGAAAAAATCAGTTGCCATCTTACACAACAAATTGCATTGATGATTGGGAAACTAAGTTGGACAAGATTGTTGAAGAAACAATTGCCCAGGATATGACACTGATCAGCGGTATACCGCCGTGGGTGCAGATGTATTTTGACAGGCTCATTGAAAGAACAGGTAAGAAGATAAAAGATATTTTTCCGAATTTTTCTTTGATGGTTTATGGTGGGGTGAATTTTGAACCTTACAAGGCCAAAATATTTGAAAGCATAGGAAGAAAAATTGATTCAATTGAAACTTTCCCCGCCTCAGAAGGATTTATTGCTTTCCAGGATTCACAGGAACAGGAAGGATTGTTATTAAATACGAACAGCGGTATCTTTTTCGAATTCATACCCGCCGGGGAAATTTTCGAGGCGAATCCAACGAGGCTTCAACTAAAAGATGTAAAGGCTGGTGAAAATTATGTTATGATCATCAATAACAATGCTGGCTTGTGGGGATACAATCTTGGTGATACAATAAAATTTGTTTCCACTGAACCGTATCGGCTGATTGTAACGGGACGCACCAAACATTTTATCTCTGCTTTTGGGGAACACGTGATCGGAGAGGAGGTCGAGCAAGCACTGATGAAAGCGGCGAGCGAAGAACATGTTCATATTACGGAATTTACCGTAGCGCCAATGGTAGAAGACATCGCCGGAAAAAGTTATCATGAATGGTTTATTGAATTCGAAAACAAACCGGCTGACATGACCGAATTTATCAAGAAACTTGATGCTCAAATGCGTGAAAAAAATATTTATTATGATGACCTGGTTTCCGGCAACATCCTCCAGCCGCTCAAAATAACTCCTGTTCGAAAACATGGATTTATTGATTACATGAAATCAATTGGTAAATTGGGTGGTCAAAATAAAGTGCCCAGGCTTAGCAATGATAGAAAGATCGCAGATGAGTTGATGAAATGGGCCGACAACTAAGACGGCCTGACTCCCACAGGTAGTGAGAAATAATGAATGATGAGTAATGAGTAACGAGTGCTGAATGACGATTGATAAATGATGAAACGGCTAAATAATAATAAATGACGAGTGGCGGGGGCTATTGCCAACTGCCTATTCCCTATTGCCTTTTGCCTAATGGACCATTGACTGACTAATGACCTCTGACCCTTACATAAAACGTATTGCTCTGTTTGGCTCTACCGGCTCGATCGGTGTACAAACACTGGAAGTTATCGAGGCACATCCCGACAAATTTTCTGTTGAAATTCTTACGGCCCACAAAAACCACGATCTCCTGGTGAGGCAGGCATTACAGTTTAATCCAAATATTGTAGTGATCGTGGACGACACCAGGTACGCAGAAGTCAAGGAAGCCCTTGCGAACACAGACATCAAAGTATTTGCAGGGGAAAAGGCGCTGGAGGAAGTAGCTGCCATGGATTGTTATGACCTGATGCTGGCGGCCATTGTCGGTTATGCCGGTTTGAGACCAACACTGAAAGCGATTTGTCATGGCAAGACCATTGCGCTGGCCAACAAAGAAACATTGGTAGTGGCAGGCGACATCGTGATTCAAAAAGCAGTGGAGAATCGTGTGCCCATTATTCCCGTTGACTCCGAGCACTCGGCCATATTCCAATGTCTCGTGGGAGAAACAAGGAACAGGATCGAAAAAATAATTCTCACCGCCTCGGGTGGGCCGTTTCTTGGTCGTAAGCCGAATTACCTGGTTAACGTGAAAAAAGAACACGCGTTGCAACATCCCAACTGGACCATGGGAGCGAAGATCACCATTGATTCGGCTACGTTGATGAATAAAGGATTGGAGATGATCGAAGCCAAGTGGTTATTTAACCTCGAGCCCGAACAGATACAGGTGCTTATTCATCCGCAAAGTATTATTCACAGCATGGTGCAGTTTGAAGATGGAAGTGTCAAAGCACAAATGGGATTGCCTGACATGAAATTGCCTATTCAATATGCCCTTGCATTTCCAAAACGCATCGTCAGCAACTTTCCTCGCTGTGATTTTAAAAAAATAAATTCACTCACATTCGAAGAGCCGGACATAAGGACATTTCGAAATCTTGCACTGGCAAAAGATGCGCTACACAAAGGCGGCAATTTGCCCTGCGTAATGAACGCAGCTAATGAGTTGGCCGTTTATGCGTTTCTTCGCAATCGCATTGGCTTTTTGGATATCACTGACGTGATTGAAAGAACAATGGACAAGGTCCACTTTATTGACAATCCTACGCTGGATGAATATTTTGAAAGTGATGGCGAGGCAAGAAACTATGCGGCTGACATCATGCACCTGTCATAATTTCGGATTTATGGATTTTTGATTTTAGACTGATCTTGTTACAACAGCCGGTTATTATTCAAATCCGAAATCTCCAATCTTTAAATTGAAAACGATCTATGGCTGTCATTTGAGACTGATTTTGTTAAAACAGCCAGTTATTCATTCAAATCCGCAATCCGAAATCTGCAATCTGAAATTTAAAACGGATATTTGCGGCTATTATTTATTTAACAATCTGCCTAAGGCGGATTTAGGGTAACCATGAATTTGTTAGCTATTAGTTGGTCGCAGGTGGGACTACAAGCCGGTCAATTGTTACTGGCCTTATCTATATTGATCATACTTCATGAATTTGGCCATTATATTACTGCGAGATGGTTTAAATGTCGCGTTGAAAAGTTCTTTCTTTTTTTCGATCCGTGGTTCGCGTTGGTAAAGAAAAAAATTGGAGACACAGTCTATGGGATCGGTTGGCTGCCACTTGGCGGTTATGTAAAAATAGCGGGGATGATTGACGAGAGTATGGACAAAGAACAATTAAAGCAGCCACCAAAAGAATGGGAGTTCCGGAGCAAACCAGCGTGGCAGCGTTTGATTATTATGCTTGGTGGAATCATCATGAATGTGCTCATTGCTTTTGTCATTTATGCTTTTATCCTGATGATATGGGGAGAAAAGAAGATTCCCACTGCGTCTATGAAGTATGGAGTGCACGTGGTGGATAGCACCTTATATAAGATCGGCATTCATAATGGCGACAAGATACTTTCTGTTGACGGCCTTCCGATAGATGATTATGATAAGCTCCGGCGAAAGATATTGTTGGGAAACAGGATGACCATTGAAAGGGGCGGAAAAATAATCGAATTGAATTTGCCGGTCGACCTGATTGGACAGCTGGTTGAAAACAGGAATAAGAGTATTGGTGGATTTGTTGAACCGCGAACTCCGATAGTGGCGTTTATCGTTCCCGATACTTCAAGAATATATAGAGCGGGCTTAAGAAAAAACGATCAGATCATTGGCGTTGACTCAGGCCGGTTCCAATACTTTGACGAATTACAGAATCAATTAAAGGCAAAGAAAAACAAGACTGTTGCACTGACTGTTTTAAGAGATGGCCACGAAGTTGGTTTTCCTGCTCAGGTAGATAGCAGCGGAAGGCTTGGCTTTATTTATTACGGGGCTGGTGGCGATTTCGAGCAAATGGACAGTCTTGGTTGGGTGAAATTAAATGTAAAAAAGTATGGATTTTTTGCGGCGCTGCCTGCAGGGGTCAGGAAGGCAGGAGAGGAGCTGGCTTTTTATCTCGATCAATTCAAAAAAATCCTAAATCCAAAAACAGGAGGATACAAGGGCCTGGGTGGATTTAAAGCTATAGGTTCTATTTTCCCAAAATATGAGTGGAGATGGGAAGCGTTTTGGACGATCACTGCTTTTCTCTCCATCGTTCTTGCATTTAT
>VBAQ01000012.1:15607-29597 GCA_005883765.1 Bacteroidota bacterium | reverse complement strand
ATTTTTGTTGGAGTCGATAGTGGTCTCAATCATTTGGTCCGTCCTATGATGTATGATGCCTATCATCATATTGTCAATATCTCAAATCCTGAAGCACAGGAAAAATCTTACACGGTTACGGGATACATCTGCGAAACGGATACATTTGCCTCTGACAGACTTTTGCATGAAGTGCGTGAAGGCGATCTTCTTGTTTTTTACAATGCCGGCGCTTATGGTTATGAAATGTCTTCGCACTATAATTCGCGTTACAAACCCGCAGAAGTTCTGGTTAGGAATGGAAAAGCGTCATTGATTAGGAAAGCTGATAATTTTGACACGCTATTAAGAAACCAGGTTGACCGAACCTAAGTTTTGCACTTAAAGAAGTTCACACACTTTGTGCACTTTGCGGTTCTTTGCGAACTTTGCGTCCCTGCATTGGACGCGGAGAGCGCGGAGTGGCGCAGGGAGCGCAAAGAATTTTCGAAAAGGGAGGTTGGTGGAGTGATGTCAATTTAAATTTAGTATCATTACCATGAAAAACGTTATTGTATTGTTCGGAATATTGCTCACAAGCACACCCATGTTTTCTCAGGACATGACAAAGTTCAAACTGTACAGACCTGAAGAAAAAGCCGAGCAAGAAATTGCCAAGGCAACTAGGGAGGCGAAAGAGGAGAGGAAACATGTTCTTGTTCAAATTGGCGGCAACTGGTGCATTTGGTGCGCAAGATTCCATGACTTTGTCAGCACCGATTCAAAAATTGATTCCATTGTTAAAGCAGGTTACATTGTCTATCACATGAACTACAGCAAAGAAAATTATAATGCAAAACTGTTAACGAAATATGGTTATCCTCAGCGTTTTGGTTTTCCTGTTTTTCTTGTGCTCGACGAAGATGGCAAACTGATTCACACTCAAAACTCCTGGTATCTTGAAGACGGAAACAAAAGTTATGACCGTGATAAAGTGATCGCATTTTTTACGGATTGGAGTCCTTCAGCATTTGACCCCAAACAATATAAAGAACAGTAGTGAATCCTGATAGTTCTACCTTTATCAAGCTGCTCAAGCATCCTCTCAAAGCAAGGATGTTTTTGCTTTCAAACTTACCGGCCGCGTATTTTTCGGGGGTTAGAATCAGGGGTATAAATGAAAACACCTGCAGCGTAACCGTTCCTTACAAATGGTTTACAAAAAATCCCTTTCGCTCCACCTATTTTGCCTGCTTAAGTATGGCAGCTGAAATGAGTACCGGTGCATTGTGTCTTGTACATTTATACGAAAGAGATCCATCCGTATCAATGCTTGTTGTTAAGGTAGAGTCGGAATATTTTAAAAAAGCAACCGGTCGGACAAGTTTTACCTGCGAGGATGGTTTATTGATTAAACACACGATCGAAGAGGCTGTTAAAACCAGGGAGCCGAAAACAATCAGGGCAAAGTCTGTCGGAAGGAATGATGAGGGTGCAATTGTTGCGGAATTTTTTGTCACCTGGTCTTTCAAAGTCAAAACTAAAAGTAAAAAATAAAAAAGCCCTCCCCACCGGGGAGGGTTAGGAGGGGCTTTCATGAAAATCGCATTCCACGGAGCAGCAAGAACAGTCACGGGCTCCAAGCATTTGGTCACATTAAAGAATGGCAAAAGAATTTTACTGGATTGTGGCATGTTCCAGGGAATGGGTCTGCAGACCGATATTTTGAATCGTGAGTTTGGCTTTGATTCATCATCGGTTGATGTAATGATCTTATCGCATGCGCACATTGACCACTGCGGCCTGATCCCCAAATTGGTAAAGGAAGGTTTCCAGGGAAGGATATTTTGCACGCCGGCAACCAATGAACTCACAAAAGTTTTATTGCTTGATTCGGCCGAGATCCAGGAAGACGATGTGAAATATGAGAATAAAAAACGAGCCGCCAGTGGTCAACCCTACTTACGACCGATATATACAAAGGTTGACGCCGAAAAATCGTTTGATCATTTTGTTACTGCAGAATATGGAAATTGGTTTGACGTGATCGAAGGAGTGCAGGCAATGTACACCGATGCGGGGCACATTATCGGCAGCGCCTGCGTTCATTTAAAAATTAACGAAGGCGGGAAGGAAAGACGCGTCACGTTTAGCGGCGACGTTGGTCGTTATCGCGATATGATCCTGAAATCACCCGAACCATTTTCACAAGCCGAGTATATTTTGCTTGAATCTACTTACGGAAATAGTTTGCATGACGTTACTCTTACCACGCCCGACATGCTATTGCAATGGATCGAGAAAACATGTCTTACTAAAAAAGGTAAGTTGATCATACCCGCATTTAGTGTCGGAAGAACGCAGGAAATTCTTTATACATTGAATCAACTGGAAATTGAAAAACGCTTGCCTGATCTGGATTATTTCCTGGATAGTCCTTTAAGCATAAAGGCAACTAATATTGTAAAAAAGTATCCTCAATATTTCAATAAAACCATTCAGAAGGTTTTAGAAACCGACAACGATCCTTTTTTATTCAAAGGATTGAAATATGTTAAAACAGTTGAGCAATCAAAACTGCTGAATTTTCGCAATGAGCCTTGCGTGATCATTTCAGCCAGTGGCATGGCCGAGGCCGGGCGAGTGAAACATCATATCAGCAATAGTATTGAAAACAGTCGTGATTCGATTTTAATTACCGGCTATTGCGAGCCTGATTCACTGGGAGGCAGGTTACTGGCCGGCGCGAAAGAGGTTGGCATATTTGGCGTTCAGCACGAGGTGCACGCGGAAGTCGGGTCGATACGTAGCATGAGCGCACATGGAGATTACGAAGATCTTAGTCAATGGCTGGCTTGCCAGGATCCGAGCCAGGTTAAGACTTTATTTCTTGTTCATGGCGATTATCCTGTTCAATTGGATTTTCAACAACGACTTATAAGAAAAGGGTTTTTGGATGTTCAAGTTCCGGAAAGACATTTTGAAGTAGGACTGCCATAAAGCCCTTGCGACTCCCCCAACGGGGCATGATCAACTTTCAATCCTCACATATCGAAATATTTTATTATCAGCAACATTCTTCCTGGGGCATTGTGTGTTGATGGCCTCTCCCGTCGGGGGAGGTCGGGAAGGGGACAATTTTCACAAAGCTTTAGTAAGCCCTGCATCATTTTTGACGTTTAATGTAGTGATACCAATTAATCACTAAAAAGCAACTTATGAAAGCCATGAATTGGAAATTACTTGGAAGTATTGCGGTAGCGGCATTAATGATTGCGGGTTGTTCAGCTCCGGTACATGTGGAAAAAGATGATAGTGTTGATTTCAGCAAATACAAAACATTTGCCTGGGTCGACAATTCAGGAAAAAAAGATCGCGACAAAAGCAATGATCTGATGGAAAGAAAGTTTGAAGACGCAGTGACAAAAGCACTGGACAAACAAGGATGGCGGATGGACAACAGGAGACCGGATGTATTGATCAACTATGACGTGTTGGTCGAAAGGACCACTCGCAGAGAGTCCGATGCTGTTTATTCACAACCATTCACCCGTACTTTTTATAACCCCTATGCAAGGCGTTTCTACAACGTTTATTATCCTTCGCAGTTTATGGGATATGATGATTATTCCAGGCCTGTCAGGGAAGGAACAGTTACAATTACTGTAACAGACGCGGGAACAGATAGAGTTGTATGGCAGGGTTGGACAACTGATGAAGTCAACAGCCGCAATCTGAGCACCAAAGAAATTAACAGCGCAGTAAAATCCATCTTCCGCAAGTTTGATGTAGCCAAAAGGTAAGCCCCTTCTAATTTCCCCTAAAGGGAGAAGCGGCGCGCAAGCCTCGCTTGACGTAGTTCGCTCGTGAAGGGAAGATTAAAATCGATTTTCTATGAGGACGGTTTAGGACTCTGCCCCGCCATGCGGCGGGGCTTTTTTTGTTCCACGACATGTTAGAACCATTAAGGGATTAAGGGAATGAAGAGTTAGCAGTCCGGCAAAGCTTTGAAATATTCATTTACAAAGGGCTTCAGAGTGCTGGTAATATTTTCCGTGAAAAAATTTATCAGCAATCCCTGGGGTTTTCTGAGGAGTTTCATGTAAGTAAGGATTTGTGCTTCATGCACGGGCAGTACGAATTCAATGGCTTTTAATTCCACTACAACAATGTCATTTACCAGTAGGTCGAGCCGTAACTCTGTGTCAATTACCAATCCATCATAGTTAACAGGAACTGCTAACTGCTGTATTATCGAATAGCCTTTTTTAATCAATTCATAAGTAAGGCATTTTTGATACACACTTTCCAATAAACCTGGGCCCAAAGCCCTATGAACTGTGATGGCACAACCGGTAATCTCGTATGATAATTGAGTGACTTGTTTCTTTGTCATGGCAGCAATGTTTTGAGGTATTTAACCATTAAGGAATTAAGAAAGTTAAGGGCTTAATGCCCCTTAACTCCTTAATGGTTCACCCATCGAACTTGATATTTTTCTGCCAAAGTGGGGTGATAATATGCAGTATTGAAATAAGTCAATGTTTTGAGGTATTTAACCATTAAGGAATTAAGAAAGTTAAGGGCTTAATGCACCTTAACTCCTTAATGGTTCACCCATCGAACTTGATATTTTTCTGCCAAAGCGCGGTGATAATATGCAGTATTGAAATAAGATTTTACAGGTCAATATCCAGCGTAAAAGATTCCTCCCGAATACAGGCAGGGTCTGAATTCGTGAGAAGCATTATTTTTTTATTCTCACCATCATGGCGTAGTTGTAAGTATCTAGCGGGGTAAATGTAATTTTCTGTCGGGGTACATAGGAAAAATAGTTGAGCATTTTTTCCCTGGTAAAACGTTGCGACCAAAATTTTTCCTTCGTAGCGGTAAATTCATCGCGGGCATCCGTAATTATTGTCATTCCCATTTTTTTGTAAAAGGCTTCCTGCTTTTTCCTGGTTCTATCATTATCTATGTAACACGAGCCAATTACAATTTCGCCGGCGACCGAGAGGAGATCATATGCTGTCGAAAAAACTTTTTCAAATCTCTCATTTTTGGAAAGATCAAGTCGCTGACCAGATTCCTTGTATTCTTCGAAGGGAAAATTTTCCGGGTTAAAATTGCCAGCCGTAAACCATGTGGTGACGATCAAATCGAATTTCTTGTTGAGCGAATGGATCTGATCTGCTTCGAGGAAATGAACTGAAACTTTATTCCCAATGTTCAAATCCGAAACGAGTTTTTTTGAGATATTGATGCAGGCTGGGGCGTTGTCAATACCATCGTACGAGCCGATCATCTCCCATATCTCCGGAATGCCACTCAAATGTTTCGGGATACGTCCGCTGCCGATACCAATATCTAAAATGCGGGCAGGCCGGTTTTGCAAATGAAATTGTTCAACAATTACTTTTTTTAGTTCTATAAATTCTGCCCATTGCGCCTGCAGCTGCTCTTCCGGAATAAAATCTTCATCGAAAGATCTTGTTACCGAATCTTCTGTATCATAAAGGCCCATTGCTACCGGTTTGTAAGTTTACAATGCTCCAAAAATAAGAAGACTGGTCTTGATGGAAAACCAGTCTTGTTCGCAATGAGAAAAAATTATTTACACGATTTAAAACTTAAATGTAACCGTTGCCTGGAATATAGCTCCCAGCTGACTAAACTGCGAACCATTGTAGGCCAGGATACGATAGCGGCCGCTAAACTCAAGAAAACCCTCAAGCAAACTTTTCTGCGCAGCATCGGCAAGATAGGCCTGCCCCGTGTTATCTAAAGCTTTCAGTGACCATTTAGGCAAAATATTAAATACATCGCTCACGGTAACTGTTGCATTTATTTTACTTGTGATATCATACCCAACGTTTATATCTGTAACGACATTAGTTGTGAATTCTTGTTTGATATGCTCCATGATCGAACCACCATTATCAAGGTCCTGGAATTCAGTTGGGCCAAATAAAGTATTGGCGAGATTGAAGTTCCACTTATCCAATGCATAGTCAAAACCTAATACCGCTTTATATTTTGGGCGGCTCTTGGTCAGTAATGATCTTATTTGCGTACTTAAAATAGTAGCGTTTGCTTGTTTTACCGCCGCCGGATCATTTGGCGAGCCAACTATTTTGTTCGTGAGCGTGTAGTTGCCGGCCACATTAATTCCCAATCTTCCCTTGCCCAAAGCAATGCGCGTGTAGCTTCCGACAAAATCAAGCCCGGTTGTGTGTGTTTTAATACCATTGATGAAGAATTGTGCCTGCACCACGCCATTATCCTGTAAGATGTGATAGAGCGTGGTGTTGGGATCGCTGGATGAGATAGCCGAACTATAAACGATACGGTCTTTGATTGTTATATCATAATAATCCAGCGTCATGCTGAGATTTTTTACAGGTTTTACCCCAACGCCAAGAGTGAAATTTACGGATTTCTCGGGCTTGAGTTTTGGAACGCCAAGTAAAAAAGCCTGCTTGCTATTATTGTTGAACAACCCTGACAATTGAATAGTACCGGCGACAAATGAAGCTTGCGTAGATTGATCATAGATTTGGTGCAGGGTAGGAGCCCGGAAGCCCGTGGATGCGGAGCCGCGAAGTACGAAATTATCCCCATCTACTTTTACGCGCGACGAAACCCTGTACACGAATGCATCTCCGAAATCGCTATACTTTTCACCTCTTATGGTACCATCGATCAACCAGTTGCTGGTGACATTTACGCTCGCGTCAAAATAAGCACCCATATTGTACCTGCTAAATACTCCCGAATTTTCCTGGCGTATGCCGGGGAAGGAGTTGGCACCCTCTCCTGAATAAGAAGCTGTGTCGCCAGCAATAATTTTGTAAGTTTCTTTTCTAATCTCCGTGCCGAAGCCAATTGCAAAATTGTCCGTGAGACTTTTTGAAATATCCACATTACCGATCACATTAAAGAAACCAAAGCCGCCGGGTTTAAATGCAGTGGGGCTTGCTTTAAGCAATGTGCGGTTGACAGTATGAATGACTGAGTAAAGTTGTTGATTTCCTCCGACCGTAATACTAATGTCCTGTTTCCATCCATTGACCTCATTTTTAAATCCGGCGGTCGCGTTATAATCAGTCAGGTCGCCATTAAAAGTTGGCTCGTAGCCAATGTATCCCTGGTATTTACCAGCTGCTTTGTCTGCCTCGAAATCATTTTGAAGTTGTGATCCCGACGAACCATAGCTTGAGCCAGTGTAATCGGGAGCGCCTGGTATTGGTGCGTGTAGTAACACCTCATCAATTCTCCAATACGGTACGCGATAGTTTGCATTACTGTTTACTTTTTTAAATACATAGGCAGCATTACTGTAAAAAAGTCCTGTCTCGCCAACCGGGACTCCTAAATTGTATAAAAATTTTGCAGCAGTGGTTTCACCGGTTCCATTTTCATTCTTGCCTGTTGGATAGACGGCTAAAAATCTCCTTATAGCATCGTTTGTGACCTGGTCGCCACCAAATGTTGCTATTTCTGTCGGTATGTCGATAATGCCTGAGCGAATCGCATTATCCTGTTGGCTTAATGAAACCGTATAATTTATGTAACCCCTGCTCCCAAAGTTCCCACCGCTATTTAGCGTCAAACCATAATTACCACCGTCGCCTTTGTTAGTGACTCCGCCAAAAAGAGTGACATAGCTTTGATCATACCTGTCCTTTAAAACAATATTCATTACCCCTGCGATGGCATCTGAACCATACTGTGCCGAAGCACCGTCACGCAATATTTCTACATTTTTAATAGCATCTAAGGGTATACCAGACAAGTCGGCACCTGTTTCACCCCGGCCGGGAGAAAATTGTACATACAACAACGAGCTCAGATTTTTTCTCTTGCCATTAATTAGTATCAACGTGCGGCTAGGCCCATGATTTCTGATCTCATAAGGGTCCAAAAGAGTAGTGGCATCGTTGACGGGCGTGTTAACAGTATTGAATGATGGCACGCGGTATTGAAGCGTTTTATCAAAGGTTATCTGCCCCGTGCTCTTCAGTGTTGGGAAATCAATATTGTCTACAGGCAACGGTGTTCCCACTGCAGATCGTGGGCGCGAGCGGGTGCCAACCACCAGGATCGTTTCAAGTCCAATAGCGTTTGATTCCAAACTGATATCCTGAACTGTTTGTTGGCCATCGACTATATTTACCGACATAGTTTGTGCAGTATAGCCGATACTGGAAAGGGTGATAGAGTGAGTTCCCGCCGAAAGTCTTAGACTATATTTCCCATCTTTGTCGGTTCTGGTCCCACCTCCTTTGGATGATATTACACTCACATTGTCCAATGGTTGTCCATTTGAAGTAACTGTTCCGGTTAGCGTTCCTTGTCCTGCGGTTATCAATGGCATCAAAAAAACGATTGATAACACGACAGGGGTCAATTTTGGTCTTCTCATAAAATTGTTTTTGGTGAACAATGAATTAGGCCATGCCAAGGTAAATTTAAAATTCGAAATTCAGCAAGTAATCAATTCAAGTTAGCGCATAGATAAATGAATTGTCCTGGGGATATTGTCTATAATTTTTGCCTCTCTGTGAGAAATGGCAGTTTCCAAGTACTAGCTATATTGCACTACTTTTATTTTTTTGGTATGAGAAATGGTTTTATCATCCTTTTTTTTCTTGTCAGTGCTGTTCCTGCTTTTTCACAGGAGAATTTGATCACGAATATTCCTTCAAGAAAAACAATTGGCTTAAATGGAAAATGGCAATATATAATCGATCCATACGAAACAGGTTTTTACGACTATCGATGGCAAGAAAAAAATGAAAACGACCGGGATGCCTACTGGAATACCGACGTGCCCAGTAATAAAATGGATCGAAAGGAACATGGTTACAGTGATAAATACACCTTAAATGTTCCCGGAGACTGGAATTCGCAAGCTCAAAAGTTTTTATATTATGAAGGAACGGTATGGTATAAGAAATCATTTGATTTTCAAAAATCAAATCCGTCTGATCGTGTGTTCCTTTACTTCGGGGCGGTGAACTACCGTGCCGACGTATATCTGAATGGAAAGAAATTGGGAATGCACAAAGGAGGGTTCACTCCTTTCAATTTTGAAATACCAGCAGGTGTTTTAAAAACAAAAAATAATTTTTTAGTTGTCAAAGTCGACAACAAGCGATTCAAAGATGAAATACCCACGCTTAATACCGATTGGTGGAACTTTGGTGGCATAACCAGGGATGTAAACCTGGTGATTCTTCCGAAAAATTTTATCCAGGATTATTCTATACACCTTGAAAAAGGCTCACTGGAGGAAAGTGGGAAGACAATAGCAGGTTGGATAAAGTTGAGCGGAATTAATAGCTCAAATGAGGATGTCACTTTGGAGATTCCAGAGCTAAAATTCAAGCAACGGTTGAGCGCAACCAGCGATAGCGTCGCATTTAAGTTCAAGTTATCCGGACTGCAACTTTGGTTCCCAACGAAGCCAAAACTTTACCAGGTCATGATCACTTCCAGGGATGACAGGGTCATGGAGAAAATTGGCTTTAGAAGTATTGAAGTCAGTGGAAAAAAAATATTACTAAACGGCAAGCCTTTATTTCTCCGCGGCATTTGCGTTCATGAGGAAATTCCGCAAGGGACAAGAAGAGCATATAGCAGACAAGATGCATTGCAATTATTGGAGGAAGTAAAGGAGTTAAATGCCAATATGGTTCGGCTGGCGCATTATCCGCACAATGAAAACATGACAAGAATGGCTGACTCGTTGGGTATATTGGTTTGGTCGGAAATTCCCGTGTACTGGACGATTGATTTTGAAAATGCAGAAGTTCTTCAAAAAGCAAAAGGCCAATTGAGAGAAATGATTAGTCGTGACCGCAACAGGGCGAGTGTGATTATTTGGTCCGTGGGAAACGAAACGCCAATCAATGATTCTCGCACCAGCTTCATGAAAGAATTGACAGCCACGGCTAGAAAGTTGGATGATACGCGATTGATTTCAGCTGCGCTTGAATCTCACACCGAAAATAATGTACACATCATTGATGATCCGCTGGGTCAATTTGTTGACCTGGTGTCTGTCAACGAGTACCTCGGTTGGTATGGTGGATTACCGAGTGACTGTCGCGCAGCCACGTGGGAAGTCAAATACGATAAACCTCTTTTCTTCAGTGAAACAGGTGCCGAGGCTCTCGGCGGTTTTCACGGTGATAGTCTCACCCGATGGAGCGAAGAATACCAGGAGTGGTATTACAAGGAGCAGGTAGAAATGATGAAACGCATGCCCGCCAATTTCATTGGTCTTTCTCCGTGGATACTCAATGACTTTCGTTCGCCGAGAAGAAATAATCCTGTCTACCAGGAAGGTTGGAACAACAAGGGATTATTTGATCATTCGGGAAAAAAGAAAAAAGCTTATTATGTTCTCAGAGATTATTACCGGAGCATAAAGCGGCATGAACAAGAAAATAGCCTTGAAAAATAAAATTAAAAATTAATTAGACCTGATCTAATGACAAGGTCTCTCTCATCTTTAACAGATTTGCTATTCTTCGAGTTTTTTATGGCATGAGTTTTCCGGTGTTATTATCATGACATTTTCTGATCTCAATGAAGCCGACAGGAAGGAACTCTTGAAATTCCCCGCCTACATTACTCTTCTTGCCATCCATGCCGATAGACATTTGCACGAAGGAGAAAAAAGAGAGGCGATGAAATTTTCGCACATCAAAACCTTTACCTGCAACCCGCTGCTGTCTGATTTTTATAAGTCTGCGGACCAGGAGTTTTCAAAAAACATCGAGGAGATTGAAAGGCATTTTCCCGAAAACGCTGAGGAGAGGCAGCACATAATTAAGCAAAAACTTGCCGACCTTGGACGAATATTGGAACATATGGATTCAGATTTTGTGTTCGTGTTCCAAAAAAGCATGAAGCAGTTCAAGGATCATGTATCAAAAGCCCAGCGGAATGTACTGGAGTATTTCTTCTTTCCATTGCCACTCGACGGCATATCGGATTAACGAATTCTCAAGGGAAAGTACAATGAGAGCAACCGAGCAACCGCAGTAAAAATTTTGATGGGAGCTCGTGGATATTTGTTCCAGCGCCTGGCATGAAGTTGTTTTTTTGTAGAAAAATGGTTACCAGGCCGCGGAGTAGCAAGCCCGGGAAGCCCAACACACTAAACCCTTTCAAGTGCCACTAACTGTTGAATCACGAGATGCAAGTGCATATCATCAATGATCAGGCAGCTCATGGCGTTGACCATCATGCCCGCAAACGAATAATTCGGGAAGGGCCGTTAAAAGCCCCATAGGAAAAGAATTAATTACAGAACTTCATGGCTACAAATCAAATTGATGATTTATGCAAAAATTATTCCTCCCGATTCTTTTGCTTGCGCTAAGCGTCGCATGCAATAACAACAGTAGTACCGGAACCAATACGGCCGGTAGCGATACAGCAACCGTTGGTTCCACGTCGGATCCGAAGAATGATTGGAAATTGGGCATCGCATTGTGGACGTTTCATACAGTCAACTTTCCCGAATCGTTGGCAAAAGTAGACAGCTCTGGTCTCAAATACATTGAACCTAACACCTTTCACAAAGCAGGTCCGGAGTTAAGAGATTCCCTGATCCTGCAACTATCTCCTGCCGGCATTGATAAGATAAAAGCATGGATAGCAAGAAAGGGTCTTATCTGCGCATCTATTTACATTGTCGGGGATTCCACGATCGCGTCCTGGAAGAAACAATTTGATATCGCGAAACAATTGGGAGTGAAATTCGTAACCACCGAACCACCACTGAACATGTGGAACAGTATCGATAGTCTTGCAGGCGCCTATGGCATCAAGGTGGCTATTCACGAGCACTGGAGAGGGGTTAGCCACTACTGGAATCCCGACACGACGCTGATGGCATTGAAGGCTCATCCCAATTTTGGTGTATGTGCCGACCTCGGGCACTGGCCAAAAAGCGGCATTGATCCATTGGAGGCGATAAAGAAATTGCGTGGCCACATCATTGCAATACATCTGAAAGACATTGCCGCATATGATGATCCTGCATTGAGGGACGTTCGTGTGGGAAGCGGTGTTGTAAAATTTCCTGAAATATTTGCGGAGTTGAAGAAGCAGGGCTTCAAGGGTTATATCTATATTGAAAGAGATGCCGAAGAGCAGCCCAGCAACCTTCCGTCCGTGATTCAAGAGATAAGATATTATAATGATCAGGTAAAGAAATTGGAGTAGCGGGTTTGCTATTCATTTGCATTGCGGCCGCCAGTAATAATGATCAACAGGCATTGTCCGGATCATTTCAAGTTTGGCTGGCAGCATCATGGCAAAAGCAATTTTGAGCTTGTCGAAATGGAAAAGTAAGTTTAAATCCCACTATTATCATTTACTTTATCTAATTGTTTGTGCAATCACTTTGGTGTTAATTGCCTACTGCTTCGATGTAAGGGTATTGGGCTCCGGTAAAAATCTGATGACCACGACGTTATTTGCCAGTCAAAAATTTTCATCGTGGTGGACCGCAATTTTTCGAATTGCAGGGCCAATCTTCTGTTTTACCACAGGCGCTTCCGGCGGTGTGTTTGCTCCATCGTTGAGTGCGGGCGCTGGCATCGGTTCGGTTTTATCAGGCTGGTTTAACTTAGTTCCCCAGGATGCAAATGTGTTGATATTGGCAGGCATGGCAGCTTTCCTCACAGGTGTAACGCGTACGCCGTTCACATCGGGTATGAAAAAAATACAAGTAAATATTGACTTTAAAGTCATAGCAAATAATCAGCTCTTGGATAGGATCATTTAGAATCTCTAAAAATAATTTCTGGGTCGCTCCAATAGAGTTGTGCTGCATACCGGCGCTACTTTTCAATCCAATCAACGCTTGCTATACCAATTTTTGTTGTTTTACCCCTAAGCTGAATCGGTCCCAATGGCTCTGCGCTAAGGTTATTCACTAAACCCAGTTTCTCCAGCACGATCTCTGAAACAAGAAATTTCTTGTTGTATTCGTTGCAAGCACTCTGGATTCTTGCCGTCGTATTCAGGGTATCACCATGATAAGCGATGTCTCTTTTGATCTCCCCTATTTCTACGGCTGTCACCTGCCCTAAATGGAGACCTGCTTTGAAAAGGGGAAGAAAACCATAGTTTTTTGTATAATACAAATTCCTGTCCCGGAAGTAGTTTTCACAGGCAAAGAAAAACCGAATGCAGGAAAGGTCTTTCAATCCATCACTCAATTTCCAGGTTAAGACAATTTCATCACCTACATATTGGTAAACCTGGGCATTAAATGGTAAAAGCACATGGTTGATATCCATAAAGCAGTCCCTGATAAACGAGCTGTATTTTAAATGACCCAATTCTTCCGCAAGCGATGTTGAAGATTTTAAATCCATGAACATAAAGATCCTTTCTTCTTCCCGGGGATTCCTGTATTTTCCCAATAACAAAGGAATCAAAACCCCGGGGCCATATTTCTTATTTACCTGGTTAATGAAATTTATGACAAGGCTCATAAAGAAATAATAGATCAACACTAAGTAAAATAAGTATTTCCATGATTTATCATGTAGTGTAAATCCTGGCTTATAATGTAAAGTGCTATTAACGAAATCAAACAAAATAAACCGTATAAATAAAAAAAGAAGAATAAGAATTCCTAATGATATTATCGTTTTTAATAAAAGCACTTTTCCGAGAGGTTTCTTTCTAAAAATGTTTTTATCAAAATAATAATCAATGCTCCCAAGACTTATTCCATAAAGTATACCCAGCAGAATGGTAATCACAAGAACAGTTGTAAAGCTGATCAGTCCTGGGAATTCGAAAGTTTGGCTGAGCGATAAAGATTGAAGTTGCAATATTATACCAAGCAAGATATTTGCAATTATCCAGAAGTTGATTTGAGTAATTATATACGTTAAAGCAGGGAATCTGGCAGAAAACCTTTGAGCAATGGCTGTATAATCAAATTCTTTTGACATTTTGGTCCTATTGAAATAGTTTGAACTTTTTCGCGTCCGCT
>VBAQ01000012.1:0-15548 GCA_005883765.1 Bacteroidota bacterium | reverse complement strand
GGCGAGACCCCGAGCTGTGAGGAATTTTCAATTAAGAATCAACGGTGTAAATGTCACTACACAACCGAAAATGAAAATCCCCGCTAATCAATATTTTGCGGGGATTTCGTGTCGTACTGAGATGTACTGAAACTATGTTTTGTAGCCCGTACGAGATTCGAACTCGTATCACCACCGTGAAAGGGTGGTGTCCTAGCCCTTAGACGAACGGGCCATCTTCACAAGCGCCGTTTTGCTTTTTTTAAGGGAGAGCAAAGATAGTCGGCGGCAATTTTTTAGCCAAAATTATTTCATGTGATTGGAGCACTCATTGATTCCTGCGGTCGTTAGATAAGTGAAAATTTCGACCGAACGTTGAAAAAAAATTCTCCGTTGAAAATGATATAATGTCATATAACTTGTAATACTCAATTTATCTCAAACACGTAACTTTGCCCCTCGCCGGAGGAGTCTCCAACGTGAGTTCTCCGACAGGAGTCCCTTGGACGTTTGACCTTCGGACATAACTTTTAAAGTAATTAATCTTTTTCAATCATGAGCACAGTTAAAGTTGCCATCAATGGATTCGGTCGTATAGGAAGACTGGTGTACCGCCAGATCTATCAAATGGAGGGAATTGATGTGGTGGCCATCAATGATCTCACTAGCCCAGCCGTTTTAGCTCACCTGCTTAAGTACGATAGCGCACAAGGTCGCTTTGGTGTAGATGTAAAAGCTACGGAAGATTCTATTGTAGTAGCAGGTGATACCATAAGAATATATGCGCAAAAAGATCCTGCACAAATTCCCTGGAAACAACATGATGTGGATGTCGTGCTCGAATGCACCGGTTTTTTTACCGATAAAACAAAGGCAGAAGCACACCTTAAAGCAGGTGCAAAACGTGTGGTCATTTCCGCGCCGGCTACTGGCGATCTGAAAACTATTGTTTTTAATGTCAATCACGATATTCTTGATGGTACCGAAACGATCATCAGTTGCGCATCATGCACTACCAATTGCCTGGCCCCGATGGCGCAGGTGCTTGATGAAAAATTTGGGATCGTAAATGCATTCATGACAACCGTTCATGCATACACCAATGATCAAAATACACAAGATGCTCCTCATCCAAAAGGCGACCTTCGCCGGGCAAGAGCAGCAGCACACAATATTGTTCCCAACACAACCGGGGCCGCTAAGGCTATCGGACTGGTACTCCCAAATCTGAAAGGCAAGATGGACGGCAGTGCCCAGCGTGTTCCCACTCTTACCGGTTCAATTACTGAGCTGACCAGCATACTGAGTAAGAAAGTAACTGTAGAAGAGGTAAATGCTGCAATGAAGGCTGCCGCCAACGAGAGCTTTGGATATACCGAAGATCAGATCGTGAGCAGCGATGTGATCGGCATAAAATATGGTTCCCTGTTTGATGGAACTCAGACCAAAGTGCAAACCGTTGGCGATACTCAGTTGGTGAAAACGGCAAGTTGGTATGATAATGAAATGAGCTATGCATCTCAGCTCGTGCGCACTGTAAAATATTTTGACGAGCTAATAGTTAAGAAGCCCGTAGCTGTCGAAGGCTAATGATTTACTACCATGTCGAAATTTTCATCATATAATTTCTCGGGACAAAAAGCACTCATTCGTGTTGATTTTAATGTGCCTCTTAGCGACAAGTTTGACGTAACTGACGATACAAGAATACGAGCGTCCATTCCGACAATAAGAAAAATTCTTGATGATGGAGGCAGTGTGATCCTCATGAGCCATCTCGGTAGACCAAAGGATGGGCCCACGGAAAAATATTCATTAAAACATTTGGTCGTGCCTCTCAGGAGATTATTACCTGGTGCCACTGTGCTTTTTGCAAAAGATTGTATAGGTGAAGAAGCGCAGGACATGGCAAAGAGCTTACAAAAGGGCGAGATCTTGCTGTTAGAGAATTTGCGTTTCCACAAAGAAGAAGAAAAAGGAGACAAAGCCTTTGCCGAAAAACTTGCGAAGTTGGGAGATGTGTACGTTAACGATGCCTTCGGTACGGCCCATCGTGCCCATGCGTCTACAGCCATCATAGCTGAGTTTTTTCCTCCCGATAAAAAAATGTTTGGCCTTTTAATGGAGAATGAAATAGCCAACGCAGAAAAAGTCTTACATAGTTCGCAAAAACCATTTACTGCCATCATCGGAGGCGCAAAGGTTTCGGATAAAATATTAATACTCGAAAATCTCCTGGATAAAGCTACGGACATCATTATAGGGGGTGGAATGGCTTATACCTTTGAAAAAGCCGAGGGAGGTAACATTGGAAAGTCATTGTGCGAGGAAGACAAGATAGAAACAGCTAGAGAGCTTCTTGCAAAAGCACAAGCAAAAGGAGTTTGCATTCATTTGCCTTCGGATTCTCTGATCGCCGACAAATCAAATTTTCGAATGACGCAGAGACATCTACGGCTCCCAGCAATAATATACCCGACGGATGGATGGGCCTGGACATTGGCGTAAATGCCTGCGAGCAATTTTGCAACGTGATCATGCATTCAAAAACTATTTTGTGGAATGGTCCGATGGGAGTTTTCGAAATGGAAAAATTTCAACACGGTACAAAATGTGTTGCATCCGCCGTGGCAGGTGTTACTCAGAAAGGTGCATTCTCACTAGTAGGTGGCGGAGATTCAGTGTCAGCGGTCAACCAATTTGGCTTCGCCAACAAAGTGAGTTATATCTCCACGGGCGGCGGCGCATTGCTCGAGTACTTCGAAGGAAAAACTCTTCCGGGCATCGCAGCGATTCAAGAGTAAATGATTGTTCGAAGTCCCTCTCCTTTGGAGAGGGATTTAGGGTGAGGCCGGAAAAACTCTTCCGGGCATCGCAGCGATTCAAGAGTAAATGACTGTTCGAAGTCCCTCTCCTTTGTAGAGGGATTTAGGGTGAGGTCTTACCGTTAGCAAACGCCATTCAGCAGTCTTAAAATATATTTTCACCGGTAGCTTCTTCCAAACTCGCCGACAAATAATTTATTTCGCGTCTGCATGACCAAAGTCACAATGAAACAGTTTCAAAAACGCTAATTTTATTTATTAAAACTTATAATCATGAAAGGAACCCGCAATCTTGGATTGCTAATCATCGGTGCAATTATTCTGATTTTTGTGGTTTGGGGTTGTGGAGGATATAATGGGTTGGTGTCTGCCGATCAAAACGTAAAAAAAGTCTGGGGAAATGTTGAAACAAATTACCAACGAAGGACCGACCTGTACAGCAGCGTTGTCAAAACAGTTGAAGCGTCTGCAAATTTTGAGAAATCAACATTAAATGCTGTCGTTGCCGCCCGGGCAAAAGCTACATCGATTAATGTAGACATTAATGACCAGGCGAGTCTCGACAGGTTTCAGCAGGCCCAGGGACAATTGCAAAGTGCATTTGGGAGACTCCTGGCAGTGGCAGAAAATTATCCGGACATTAAAACCACGAAGGCTTTCCAGGACTTCCAGACACAGATCGAAGGAACCGAAAACAGGATTAATGTAGCTCGCCAGGATTATAATAACTCAGTCAACAATTACAATCTGAAAGTAAAAAGATTCCCCAATAGCCTATTGGCTGGAATATTTAGCTTTCGTGAAAAGGGTTACTACAAAGCAGATGCCGGGACAGAAAAGAATCCTGATATCAAATTTAATATTCAGTAATTCCATCAGCATTAATGCCTTTATTCAGAAAAAAAGAATTCTTCACTGACGAAGAAAAGCAGATCATTGTTGAAGCCGTGCAAAAAGCGGAACAGCGCACCAGCGGCGAGATCAGGGTCTTTGTTGAACATCGTTGTCGCTACGTGAATGCCATTGACAGAGCCGTGGAGATTTTCGAGAACCTTCAGATGCACAAGACCAAATTGCGCAATGCCGTCATTGTGTATGTTACTACTAAAGACAGGCAGTTGGCTGTGTACGGAGATGAAGGTATTCATCAAAAGGTGGGCAATGAATATTGGGCCAACGAAGTAGTGAAAATGATCAATGCTTTTAACAGGGACAATATTGCAGAAGGAATTGCGCAGTGCGTAAAAAATATCGGGGAGGCTTTGAGCACACACTTCCCTTACGACAGGAACACCGATAAAAATGAATTGCCGGATGATATTGTCTTCGGCAGATAACCATCAATGAAACGTTTACTTCTATTTATTTCTTTATTCATTTCTGTTTTTGCAATAGCGCAGGTTGAAAAAGTTATTCCTCCGCGACCGAATCCACCACGATTAGTAAATGATTACATCGGCACATTGACGCCTGAACAGAGCCAGGCTTTGGAGCAGAAACTTGTCAAGTATGATGACAGCACTTCAAACCAGGTGGCTATTGTCATAATGAAAACTACGGGTGACTATCAAATCGAAGAAGTTGGATTGGGTATCATTCGGAATTGGGGAGTAGGTGGAAAAGAGCACAACAATGGAATTGTTCTTCTCGTCGCGAAAGATGATCATAAAATTAGAATAGAGGTTGGGTATGGACTGGAAGGAGCGATTCCTGATGTGACCGCAAAAAGCATAATTGATAATGATCTTACGCCCAATTTTAAGGAAGGAAATTTTTACCGTGGATTAGACCAGGCAACTGATGACATCATAAAAGCTGCGGCGGGGGAATATACGGCGCCGGCAGGTTATCATAAAAAAGGCAAAGGATTTCCGATTGGAGGGATCATATTCTTAATTATCATTTTGTCCATAATTTTTGGATCGAGAGGTGGGAGAGGTGGCGGGATGATATCTCGCAGAGGTTATGGTGGCTTTGGCACTGGTTGGATCATTGGAAGTATGCTGGGTGGCATGTCAGGCAGGGGCGGAGGATGGTCTGGTGGAGGAGGAGGCTGGTCAGGAGGTGGCGGAGGCTTCGGAGGTTTTGGTGGCGGTGGCGGTGGCGGCGGTGGCGCAAGTGGTGGATGGTGAGGCAATGGGCAATTGGGCAACAGACATACGCAATAAAATTTCAATGGGCAAAAAATGAATTGGCAATTGCTTATTGCCAATTGCATATTAACTCAGAATCCTTTTTTATCCTCCGCTGGTAATTTTGAAACTACATAATCAAATTGCTCCGTAAGCCCGGCTTCTTTTTTTCTCGTCGCCAATCCCTTTAAAAGAACTCCATTAATAATAGGATCTGTTTGGCTCTTGAATGATTCGGGAATTGCGTCACGGAAAGCAACTACATCATCAACTCCTCTTTTGAAAGTGTTCATGTTTTTCGTGTTGCCAAGGATGTCACTGACCGACTGTAGCATGGCAAACTTATTTTGTGAAAGCGGTGTGTGCTCAAACTTTGTGAGAATTGGATCGGCAGACGATTCGTCGAACAATGCAAAGGGAATAGCAGAGGCGAGTTTTCCTTTTGATGGCTGCGTGGACAAGCGCCTGGCTTCGGCGACAGCTGCAGGGTTATCAATCGCTAATAAAGCGTCCAGGGCATTTCCCGCAACTGTATACGATGAGTCGTTCACAGCGGATTTGAAAATCGCAGCAAATTGGCTGTTTTTATATTCACCAAGTTTTTTGATCGCAGCCGCCTTCACTATTTTTTTGGGATCATTTTTCGCAAGACCAACCAACACGGATTCCATCTCCTTTTTTACATTGTCATTTTTGAAGTCCAGGCTAGTGACAGCAAAATTTCGTAACCCTTCATATTTATCATTTAATGCAGTTTTCAAAAAGGCCACTGCTGTCGGATCATCCTGGTGTTGTGATGCGAAGTCGATGGCTTCTCTTCTGTCAACGTAAGTCGCGGCATATTTGTACTGATGAATATATTCGTCAAGAGTTTTATTTTCTTTTTTGGTGCAGAGCAAAATCTTATCACCGTCAAAATTTACAAGCTCAGGTTTTGACGCTGAAGCAAAGGAAAAAGTATCGACTTTGTCTTGCACCAAAACTTTATGTCTTGTTTTGTTTGTTCCATTGTAAATATCTATGGCAACAGGTAGTTTGAAAATATTTTCCTCCTGTACCTGGTTGACGATCACCTGAGCTTTTTTAGCTGCATTGTCATAACTGTAAGTAATTTCCAGGCTTGGATGACCGTGGCTGAAATACCATTCATTCCAAAACCAATTCAGATCTTTACCAGTTATTTCTTCAAATGCCAGGCGTAGTTGATGTGCTTCAGCAGATTTAAATTTATTGGTGGTGAGATAAAGATTGAGAGCCTTAAAAAAGGCACTGTCGCCGACATAGTTCCGAAGCATGTGTAAGATCGCTCCACCCTTTGGATAGCTCACCTGGTCAAACACGTCCTCCTTGTCATTATAATAAAAACGAACCAGGTCCTTTTTTGCATTTGCAGGGCTGGATAAATAGGATTGCCTGTTTTCAAAGATGTGCTCATCGCCGGCGTCCCTGCCATATTTATATTCATCCCAAAGCGTTTCACTATAATCCGCGAATGATTCGTTTAGGGTTATATTACTCCAGCTTTCTGTCGTTACCAGGTCTCCAAACCATTGATGAAACAATTCGTGAGCGATAACTTCTTCCCACCGGTTACCATCAGTAAGCTCTCTGGCGTCCTGCTGAGCGGCATCTGAGTGTAAGGTGGCTGTTGTATTTTCCATCGCACCGCTCACGTAGTCGTGACCAGTTATCTGCGAATATTTTACCCAGGGATAATCTACGCCGGTTATTTTTGAATAGAACGCGATCATTTCAGGTGTAAGACCAAAAATTTTTCTTGCTACTGGCGCATATTCCTTATCTACATAGTAACTCACTTCTTTTCCTTTGTAAGAGTCTTTTATGATTGCATAGTCACCGACGCCCATAAATAATAAATAAGGTGCATGTGGCAGATCCATTTTCCAGGTATCTGTTCTGGTACCATCAGCATTTTTTTTCTGGCTTGTCAATTTACCGTTGGAAAGAGTTACAAACTTACCAGGCACTGTCATCGAAATTTCATCTGTCATTTTTTGATTGGGTTTGTCAATCGTTGGCAGCCAAACCGAATTGGCTTCGGTCTCGCCCTGGGTCCAGATCTGAGTGGGTTTGTCTTTCTCTTCTCCGAGCGGATTTATAAAATACAAACCTCTCGCATCGGTGATGGCAGCGCTGCCGCGTACCTGCACTTCATTCGGCTTTGCCGTATACTCAATAAAAATAGTATAGCGTTCGCCTCCTTTGTAGATTCTATCGAGATGAATATTTAATTGCCAGTTATCATAATCATATTTCAATGGAGATTCTTTGCCATTTTTTACAAGGGTAATTTTATGAATGTCCATTCCTTTTGCATCAAGACGCAACGAATCGGTCGAATAAAAATGTGGCTGCAAGGTTATCCAGGCTTTGCCATACATATACGATTTGCTGAAATCAAATTTCGCGTCCAGCCTGGTGTGAACCAGATCATTAATTTTTGTCGCTGTTTCCCGGTATTCTTTCCTCGAGCTTGTGTCGATCGGCTTTCCGGGCTGAGCAATGAGCGAGTAGTTTGCAATTATTAAAAGAAGATGAATAGATGATTTCTTCATATTTCGAGATTCAGGACGCAAAAATAAATGCATATGCCGATTGACCGACGCAAACAGTGTGTATCCTGTTAACTATTTAACAGGTCGTTATAGCAATAATTGGTATAAATTTGAAACGTAAACCGTGCTTAATTATGAAGCGAATCATATTGGCCGTTTGTTTTGCAATGGGGGCTTTTCTTTTGAACGCGCAGAAGATCTATTTTGTTTATCTGCAGACCGATTCCGGAGAGCCATTTTTCGTGCGGATGGACGATAAACTGTACACTTCCACCGCTTCAGGTTATTTGATTCTTCCGAGGTTGAAAGACAGTACGTATAATTTCAAACTTGGTTTTCCGGGAAAGAACATTGATTTGGATTTTTCTACGTCGATTAATAAAAGAGACCACGGCTACCTGGTAAAAAATTTTGGAGAAAAAGGATGGGGGCTGTTTGATTTGCAAACTTTGAGTATACAAATGTCCTCATCGAACGTGAAAAGTGCAGCCGGGATTAATAACAATTCCAACGCCCCGGTAAATGCTTTTACTGATATGCTGGCAAAAGCTGCTGACGACCCCTCGCTGAAACAAAATCTTATACTCGTAAAAGAAGAAGAAAAAAAGCCGGAGATAGTTCAAACCGCTCAAAAGGAAGAAAAGAAACCTGAGGTGACAGAAGCAGTAGTGAAAGAAGAAAAAAAATCCGAAACGATCACACCCATTAATAGAATCGAAGAAAAGAAAGCAGATTCTGTTGCTGCGAACGTGCAAAAAATTGACACGACGGCGCAAGCGTCCATTGTCAAACCCGAGGAGACTTATAGAAAATCCCAGGTTATAAAAATTTCGGGGGTAGCGACTGCGGGTGGATTTGAATCCGTGTTTGTGGACGAATATCAGAATGGAAATAAGGATACTGTGAGAATATTGATCCCTGGTGATAATAAAGAGGTGATCATGAAAGAAGAGTCAAAGCCTGACTCAACGAAAGAAACAAAAAAATTCCTGGAGATTAGTACCGACACAGCACACGTGATTAACAAATCCCAACCAGAAGTAAAAAAGGAAGAACAAAAAAAATGGTGGCCATTCAATAAAAATAAAGATTCAGAGACCAGTAAAATAGACGAGAAAAAAAAACCAGAAACAAAAAAGACAGGAATTTTTGGTAAGAACCGAAATGAGACGAATGCAAAGCCGCAATCAGAAGCAAAAACCGGCGAGCCAAAAAAATTGGGGCTTTTTAACAATAAAAATAAAACTGCAACAACCGGAACAAAAACATGTCGGGCTGTTGCGGGGAATGACGATTTTCTAAAATTGAGAAGGAGGATGGCCGCCAAAACCAACGATGACGGCATGCTTGAGGAGGCAAGTAAATATTTTAAAGAAAAATGTTTTACTACCGAGCAAATAAAAAACCTTAGCTCGATGTTTCTTTCAAATGCAGGGAAGTACAATTTTTTTGACGCGGCACACGGCTATGTTTCAGATAAGGAGAATTTTTCTTCGCTTCAAACTGAACTAAAGGATGAATACTACGTAAACCGGTTTAAAACCCTGCTCGGAAATTAATGTTTCTATGCCGCGTTATTTTCTTGAAGTTGCGTATAAACGAACAAACTACAGTGGTTTCCAGGCTCAGCAAAATGCAAATTCTATCCAGGCCGAAATAGAAAAGGCTTTCGAAATTTTACAAAAGAAGCACATCGTTTTAACGGGTTCATCGCGCACGGATGCAGGTGTACATGCTTTGCAAAATTTTTTTCATTTTGATTTTGATGGTTTGATGAATTCCCAATTCACATATAAAATGAATGCGATTTTGCCAGGCGACATCGTTGTGAAGAGATTAATCCCGGTAAAAACGAACTCGCATTGCCGTTTCGATGCTGTAAGCAGGGAATACAAGTACTTTATTTACCGGCATAAAAACCCATTTTTAAAAGACAGGGCTTGTTACTTTCCTTATAAACTATCGCTGGAGTTAATGCAACAAGCAGCAGAAGTCGTGAAAGAGTATAATGATTTTACTTCGTTTTCAAAAAGAAGGACGCAGGTCAAAACCTTTACATGCCAGATTAGTGAGAGTAAGTGGTATTGGGAGAATGACTGTTTGATCTATAACGTTAAAGGCGATCGGTTCTTGAGAGGGATGGTGAGAGCACTGGTAGCCACCATGTTGAAAATTGGCCGCGGCAAAATGACGCTTGATGAATTTAGAAATATAATTGCCGAAAAAGATTGTACAAAGGCAAGTTTCGCCGTGCCGGGGCACGGATTGTTTTTGGTGGCAGTTAACTACCCCGACAATTATTTTTTAAAATGAATTAAAAAATTTTTCGCCTCAAAGCCTTTCCCAGGCTGACTTTTATGAATTGTGGCCTTTTATTTTGAAAAAAGGTTTGGCAATAAATCTCAGGGACTTATCTTTGCGACCCGCTTTTAAAAATTAAACGGATTAGTTCTTAAAATATTTGGCAGGTGTTGATAATAGATGAATAGCGGGTGTGATGAATGTGAACAAACATTTTCGTCAAAAATTTGCCATGAAAACTTAGGGTTGTATTTTTGCAATCCGTTCCAAAAATTTTTACTCAGTTCTCTTAAAGAAATTGAAAATCAACCAAAATCTTCGCAAAAAGTTTTGGTTAGGAATTGTACGGCTATTAACTTTGCACTCCCGTAAAAACGGGTGGCAAAAAGCCAAAAGATCTTTGAAAGTTGGGAAGCAACAGCACGTCCCGATCTAATCGGGACAATAGGTAAGTCAAGCGAAATAAATTCGATTTGACACGTTAATTCTTTGAATTAATAATGTCAGTATCAAACAACATTTACAATGGAGAGTTTGATCCTGGCTCAGGATGAACGCTAGCGGCAGGCTTAATACATGCAAGTCGTGGGGCAGCAGGGGCGTAGCAATACGTTCGCTGGCGACCGGCAAACGGGTGCGGAACACGTACACAACCTTCCTTGAAGTGGGGAATAGCCCGGGGAAACCCGGATTAATACCCCGTAATATAATGAAGTGGCATCGCTTTATTATTAAAGCTCCGGCGCTTTAAGATGGGTGTGCGACTGATTAGGCAGTTGGCGGGGTAACGGCCCACCAAACCTACGATCAGTAACTGGTGTGAGAGCACGACCAGTCACACGGGCACTGAGACACGGGCCCGACTCCTACGGGAGGCAGCAGTAAGGAATATTGGTCAATGGACGCAAGTCTGAACCAGCCATGCCGCGTGGAGGATGAAGGTCCTCTGGATTGTAAACTTCTTTTATCTGGGAAGAAATCCATGAATTCTTTTGTGGTTGACGGTACCAGATGAATAAGCACCGGCTAACTCCGTGCCAGCAGCCGCGGTAATACGGAGGGTGCAAGCGTTATCCGGATTCACTGGGTTTAAAGGGTGCGTAGGTGGGTTGGTAAGTCAGTGGTGAAATCTCCAGGCTTAACTTGGAAACTGCCATTGATACTATCAATCTTGAATACCGTGGAGGTCAGCGGAATATGTCATGTAGCGGTGAAATGCTTAGATATGACATAGAACACCAATTGCGAAGGCAGCTGGCTACACGATTATTGACACTGATGCACGAAAGCGTGGGGATCAAACAGGATTAGATACCCTGGTAGTCCACGCCCTAAACGATGGATACTCGACATACGCGATATACTGTGTGTGTCTGAGCGAAAGCATTAAGTATCCCACCTGGGAAGTACGATCGCAAGATTGAAACTCAAAGGAATTGGCGGGGGTCCGCACAAGCGGTGGAGCATGTGGTTTAATTCGATGATACGCGAGGAACCTTACCTGGGCTAGAATGTCAGTGGACTGTGGGTGAAAGCTCACTTTGTAGCAATACACCGCTGATAAGGTGCTGCATGGCTGTCGTCAGCTCGTGCCGTGAGGTGTTGGGTTAAGTCCCGCAACGAGCGCAACCCCCATCACTAGTTGCCATCAGGTAACGCTGGGAACTCTAGTGAAACTGCCGTCGTAAGACGCGAGGAAGGAGGGGATGATGTCAAGTCATCATGGCCTTTATGCCCAGGGCTACACACGTGCTACAATGGGGTGTACAAAGAGCAGCAACACAGTGATGTGAAGCCAATCTCAAAAAACATCTCTCAGTTCAGATTGAAGTCTGCAACTCGACTTCATGAAGCTGGAATCGCTAGTAATCGTATATCAGCAATGATACGGTGAATACGTTCCCGGACCTTGCACACACCGCCCGTCAAGCCATGGAAGCCGGGTGTACCTAAAGTCGGTAACCGTAAGGAGCCGCCTAGGGTAAAACTGGTGACTGGGGCTAAGTCGTAACAAGGTAGCCGTATCGGAAGGTGCGGCTGGAATACCTCCTTTTTAGAGCTGTTGAGACAATGCATGCATTGTCTCCATAGATTTACCTGCTGTTGTTTCCCTCAACTTTCAATTTTTTTATGTCCAGCTCTTTGTATAGGAAAATGTAACCCCGTAAAACCCGATCGAAGTCGGGTCCCGATAGGCCCGAGTGTATCGGATCGGGAGGGCTACAATCATAGATCCGTAGCTCAGCCTGGTTAGAGCATCCCGACTAGTCGGGAGGGTCAGCAGGCAAGGATGGCGACGAAATAATAGTTCTTTAAATAAGAAATGTAAACCCGCTAGTCCCGAAGTGTCGGTCGCGAGTCGGGAGTGGGCTACTAACAGCTACAAGCTGCAAGCCTTTGCTTGGAACTTAAAGCGCGAAGCTTGGAGCTATATCAATATAGATCCGTAGCTCAGCCTGGTTAGAGCACTACACTGATAATGTAGGGGTCAGCAGTTCAAATCTGCTCGGGTCTACAGCGATCACTGACCGCGTGAGCTATAGCGGTGGCGCAAGCCTTCGCGAAGGTGATCATCAAATGCTCTTGAGCGAATTCTAGCTTAGAGCCCGCCTTCGCTGAAGCTATGGCGGACGAAGGGGGATTAGCTCAGCTGGCTAGAGCACTAGCTTTGCAAGCTAGGGGTCATCGGTTCGAATCCGATATCCTCCACAACAATTGGCAATATGCAATTGGCAATTGGCAAAAGTTCTTTAAGGTTGAATAGAATTACCGCAAGCAAAAGAGTGCGACGCAACGAAAGTTGAATAGAGCGACCAGGCCGGTAACATGAATAACAAGATGCGAGTCACGAAAGGTGGCCGACGGGAGCGAGACCCAGACATCTGCAAGTCTGATTGCATATTGCCTATTGCAATTTGCCAATTGGATTCAGCTCTTTGACATATTGGGAAAGTTGTTAGACGAGTATCTAATAATTTATCGATCACATAATTTAGAACACACCATTTTTTGGTTGGTCTGAAGTTGATGTGGTCGGGTAACAAACTACAATAACCTGTAAAGGCAAGGTTTTCCTTGTCTTTACGACTAGTTTCTAATTTTTTTAAAGCAACTAAGGGCACATGGTGAATGCCTTGGGTCTGAGAGGCGACGAAGGACGTGGTAAGCTGCGAAAAGCCAGGGGGAGCTGCACACAAGCATTATATCCCTGGATCTCCGAATGGGACAACCTAGTACGCTGAAGGCGTATTATCCTGCGTGAGCGGGAAGCCAACCCCGAGAACTGAAACATCTAAGTACCGGGAGGAAAAGAAAATAATAATGATTCCCTGAGTAGTGGCGAGCGAAAAGGGAAGAGCCTAAACTTGTGGCGCGTGCGCCATGAGGGTTGTAGGACCGCATTTAGAAATCATCATCAAGTTGAATTTTCTGGAAAGTTAAGCCATAGAGGGTGAAAGCCCCGTAAGCGCAAATTGATGAGGACGAGCGGTATCCTGAGTACGGCGGGACCGGAGGAATCCTGCCTGAATCTGCCAGCACCATCTGGTAAGGCTAAATACTCCTCAGACACCGATAGTGAACCAGTACCGTAAGGGAAAGGTGAAAAGCACCCTAAACAAGGGAGTGAAATAGTACCTGAAACCGTGTGCCTACAAGCGGTCGGAGGTGAAAACTACTCTTCGGAGTAATTAGTAACTGACGGCGTGCCTTTTGCATAATGAGCCTACGAGTTGCTCCTCACTGGCGAGGTTAAGTTCTTAAGTAACGGAGCCGTAGCGAAAGCGAGTCCAAATAGGGCGAATAGTCAGTGGGGGCAGACGCGAAACTTTGTGATCTATCCATGGGCAGGTTGAAGGGTGGGTAACACCACCTGGAGGACCGAACTCATTAACGTTGAAAAGTTCTGGGATGACCTGTGGATAGGGGTGAAAGGCCAATCAAACTGAGAGATAGCTCGTTCTCCCCGAAATGTTTTTAGGAACAGCCTCGGATTTAAAGTATGTTAGAGGTAGAGCTACTGATTGGGCTAGGGGGCTTCACCGCCTACCAAACCCTGACAAACTCCGAATGCTAACATATATCTCCGGGAGTGAGGCTGCGGGTGCTAAGATCCGTGGCCGAGAGGGAAATAACCCAGAATAGCAGCTAAGGTCCCTAATACGTAGTTAAGTTGATCAAACGAGGTAGGGCTTCTATAACAGCCAGGATGTTTGCTTGGAAGCAGCCATCCATTTAAAGAGTGCGTAACAGCTCACTGGTCGAGAGGCCCCGCACGGAAAATAATCGGGCATCAAACTACGAACCGAAGCTCTATGATGCACCACGAGGTGTATTCGGTAGGGGAGCATTGAAACCGGCATTGAAGGTGATCCGCGAGGATTGCTGGAGCGGTTTCAAAAGAAAATGTAGGCATAAGTAACGATAAATGGAGTGAAAAACTCCATCGCCGAAAGTCTAAGGGTTCCTGATCAACGTTAATCGGATCAGGGTTAGTCGGGTCCTTAGGAGAACCCGAAAGGGGTATCTGATGGAAAGCAGTTTAATATTACTGCACCTGCTATACAATGAAAGGGACGAAGAGCCGTGGTGGCTACGTGCTGACGGATATGCACGTTGAGCCGAGCCTTCGGGCAAAGCGAAGTCATAAAAGCTCTTCCAAGAAAAGCGAGTATAGCAGCCCGTACCGCAAACCGACACAGGTAGACGGGATGAATATTCTAAGGCGCTCGGGTGAGCCGTGGAGAAGGAACTAGGCAAATTGACGCTGTAACTTCGGGATAAAGCGTACCCACTTCGGTGGGTCTCAGTAAAATGGTTCAACCAACTGTTTAACAAAAACACAGGGCCCTGCAAAATCGAAAGATGACGTATAGAGCCTGATACCTGCCCGGTGCTGGAAGGTTAAGGAAGGGTGTTCGCCGCAAGGCAAAGCTCCTGACTGAAGCCCCAGTAAACGGCGGCCGTAACTATAACGGTCCTAAGGTAGCGAAATTCCTTGTCGGGTAAGTTCCGACCTGCACGAATGGTCTAATGAGTTGAACACTGTCTCCTCCACGAGCCCGGTGAAATTGTAGTATCGGTGAAGATGCCGGTTACCCGCCACGGGACGGAAAGACCCCGTGAACCTTCACTACAACTTTGCATTGATTTTGAGTAAACGATGTGTAGCATAGTTGGGACGCTTTGAAGCTTCGGCGCTAGCCGGGGTGGAGCGGTCGTTGAAATACCAACCTTCGTTTCCTTAGAGTCTAACCCCTTGCGGGGGACATTGCATGGTGGGTAGTTTGACTGGGGTGGTCGCCTCCTAAAGAGTAACGGAGGCTTGCAAAGGTACCCTCAGTACGGTTGGTAATCGTACGAAGAGCGCATTAGTAAAAGGGTGCTTGACTGTGAGGCACACAAGCCGAGCAGGGACGAAAGTCGGCTAAAGTGATCCGGCGGTTCTGTGTGGAAGGGCCGTCGCTCAAAGGATAAAAGGTACTCCGGGGATAACAGGCTGATCTCCCCCAAGAGCTCATATCGACGGGGAGGTTTGGCACCTCGATGTCGGTTCGTCACATCCTGGGGCTGGAGAAGGTCCCAAGGGTTCGGCTGTTCGCCGATTAAAGTGGCACGTGAACTGGGTTCAGAACGTCGCAAGACAGTTCGGTCCCTATCTGTGGTGGGCGTCAGGAAATTGCGAGGACATGACCTTAGTACGAGAGGACCGGGTCGTACACACCTCTGGTGTATCA
>VBAQ01000068.1 GCA_005883765.1 Bacteroidota bacterium | reverse complement strand
CGGCATGATTGCGTCATTAGGATTTATTTGCTTAGGGATTACCTGGTTTTACACTACATCAAGAGCATACATTGCAATAAAAAACAAACGCATTGACGAACATCGAAAAATGATGACATACAGTTATGCTGCCTGTTTCTCGGCAGTAACTTTAAGAGTATACCTGCCGCTTTTAACTATCCTATTTCATGACTTCACTAAAGCTTATCTGACAGTAGCCTGGCTTTGCTGGATACCTAATATAATAGTAGCCTACTTTTTGACCTGGCAGTTTGAAAACGGGAAACATAAATTGTCACCCACAAAAATATTCGCAATGGCAGAGGCGACGGAAGATCAATCAGCAGCAGATCAGTCCCGGCTTTAGTTAGGACCCGGTGCGACTCTAGAACTTCATCAGCATGATCGCCGCCATCATGTCAATTCCCTCCCAAAAATTTCTGAGTTTGATATTCTCATTTTCCGCATGCTGATTATTATCATAGTTGGCAATGGGAATAATTAAAAATTTTGCGTTAAGTACCTTTACAAAATCTTCCAGTGGCAAACTTCCTCCCAAAGTGGGCACTTGCAATACCCGATCTTTCGTTGTTTGTTGAACTGCAGCTAC
Organism: Bacteroidota bacterium; assembly: GCA_005883765.1. Taxonomy (GTDB): domain Bacteria; phylum Bacteroidota; class Bacteroidia; order Chitinophagales; family Chitinophagaceae; genus VBAU01. The sequence continues at coordinate 41,836 of VBAQ01000068.1, read as the reverse complement.
AACAGATTTTGCCCCCGGCCAATCCATGGAAGTGCGCTCGGCGTTATCACCCATCCCTCTTTTCACCTGGACAATTTTTGGATGGCTGCTTCTTTCTTCGTCGGTCGGTTCATTCTCCGTTACATAAAATCCCTGTTTGATGATATGATCGATGACTTTCTGCTGTTGTCTTTTCCAATCGTTACCCAGCACCAATCGAAGATCAATGACTGCGGTTGCAGAAATGGGAATTACATTGGCTTGTATGGTACCAACATTTGAACTTTCAATTCCGTTTATGTTCAATGAAGGAAGATTGATACTCTCCATTAAACTCTTGCCGTTCATCTCCTCTTTGGCAAATCCGATTTTCTTTTTTAGGTCTTCATCAACCGCGGGAATATTTTTCAACGCCTGCTTTTCTGTCGCAGAAAGCGGAATGACATCATTATAAAAATCTTTGATCGTTACCCTGCCGTTATCATCTTTCATAGAAGCGAGCAATTTCGACAAGATCATCACAGGATTAGGGACCCAGTTGCCGTAATGCCCGCTGTGCAATGGGTTTTTAGGGCCATACACTTTTAGTGTAAGGTGTGCATCGCCTCTTGCACCGAAAACAATTTGCTTTCTGCCGGATTGATGCACGGGTCCATCACAAATGATCCAGAGATCAGATTGCAGTTGTGATCTGTATTTGTCAAGGATTTGGTGAAGATGTGTTGAACCCTGCTCTTCCTCGCCTTCGAAAAAGAATTTGATATTGTATGGAAATTTTAGTCCCGACTCTTTGATGGCAGTGAAGGCATTCAGAATCGCCATCACACCGGCCTTATCATCAGATGCACCCCTTGCATAAGTCCTCCAATTATCGTTCACGGGAAAATTTACAGATGTTTGGATCGAACCTTCTTCATCAATCCTTCCGCTCACTAGTTGTGGTTGGAAAGGATGCAGGCCATTTGCCCACAGAGCCGGGTTCACGGGCTGTCCGTCGTAATGGGCATAGAATATAACTGTCTCCGTTGCGCCAGGAACTTTTATCGCTCCATAAACGACGGGCGGCACATTTTTATCATCGGCCTCGAGCAACTGAACATCGCTGATGCGCCTTGCATTCATGAATTGAACAAGAAATTCGGCGTTCTTCCTGATGTTTACCGTATCGGTGGCGACATTCGGAATTTTCAAAAAAGAAATGAAATCGCTGTAGATGGAGGCTTCGTTCTTTTCCCTGTAAGAATGAATTTTTTCAAGATCTTGTGTTTGAGCAAACGCTATTGCAGAGAACAGCAAAGAAATAACAAGGATGAGACATCTCATGTTCTTATTTTCCCTAAAGTACTACCTGCCGGTAATAATCTGAAAACAAATTTGCGTTGGCTTTTTCTGCAGCTTCGATGGGCGCATAATTGGATAAAATATCAGCTTTCCCTTTTTTCACACACACATCGTGTTCAAAATGGACAGATGGTTTATGATCTTCTGTGCGCACTGTCCAGCCATCTTCTTCTGTATAAACTTTTCTTGTACCGAGGTTGATCATGGGCTCAATCGCGAGCACTAATCCTTCTCTCATCTTTGGTCCGCTTCCTCGTTTTCCATAGTTGGGCACCTGCGGATCTTCATGCAAGCTTTTTCCCACTCCATGTCCCACCAATTCCCGCACCACGCCGTAGCCATATTTTTTTTCAGTGTGCTCCTGGATCGCAAAGGAAATATCGCCGACCCTGTTTCCAGCCACTGCTTTTTCAATGCCTTTATACAAAGATTCTTTTGTCGCCCGTATCAACTGCGCCAGTTCTTCCCCAGGATCGCCGATAGCAAAAGTGTATGCATGATCTCCGTGCCATTCATTTAATATCACGCCGATATCGATCGACACGATGTCTCCTTCTTTCAGCGCGTCATTATTTGGAAACCCATGCACGACCACGTCATTGACCGATATACAGGAATTAAAAGGATAACCACGGTAATTTAAAAATGACGGCACAGCTTTATGATCATAAATAAATTCCCCGATCATTTTATCGATCGTCAAAGAGGTAATTCCCGGTCTCAACATCTTTGCGGCTTCGCACAGGGTTTTACTAACCAGCAATGCACTCTGGCGCATTAATTCGATCTCCTCTTTATTTTTCAAAATGATCATCTCGCAAAAATCTGATTTATTTACTTCTCCCCGTCATCGCAAGCGATGACACCCCTTTCTCCCGATAGCGATCGGGATGGAGAGGGGAAGGGGAAGAGGTAACAAAAAGCCCGGTGAAAATTTACCAGGCTTTTAAAAAAATTTTTTATTCAATTTACATTTGAACAGTAGTAGCTGTCTGCCTTCCCTGTATACGGCCACTCTTCATCAAACCATCATACTGGCGCATCAACAACTGTGTCTCGATCGATTTGCTGCAGCGTATCCAAAATAACACCCACCATAATCAGCAACGAGGTCCCACCAAAGAAAGTAGAAAAGCCTTGCGTCACGCCCAGCAATTGAGCAATGCCTGGTAAAATACCCACAACAGCCAACAAAACCGCACCGGGTAAAGTGATCTTATCCATGATAGCACCGATAAAATCAGTTGTCGGTTGTCCGGGCTTCACACCGGGAATAAATCCATTATTCTGCTTCAGGTTATCTGCTATTTGTTTGGGATTAAATATTAATGCCGTGTATAAAAACGTAAACCCGATCACGACAAACGAATAGATCAGCATGTACCAAACACTTGTGTGATCGGTAAAAACTCTCTGGATCCCTTGTTTGGTTTCAGTGCTGGCGAGACTTGTAAGATTGAATAGCGTTGGCAGAAACATAATAGCCTGTGCAAAAATGATAGGCATTACACCGGCGCTGTTGACCTTTAGAGGCAAAAACTGCCTGGCCCCTCCAAACTGCCTGTTCCCTACAATTTGTTTGGCATAATTCACAGGGACTTTCCTTGTGCCCTGGATAAGCAAGATACATCCGAGAATGATACCGATCAGTATAGCCAGCTCAATGATGAAGATCAAAATAAATCCGGGCCGTGTCGATTTGGCCTGAAACTCATTGATGAACGAGTTCGGCAGCCGGCCAAGAATTCCGATCATGATGATAAGTGATGTACCGTTTCCCAGGCCTCTGTCTGTTATCTTTTCGCCCATCCACATTACAAACAATGTCCCCGCAGTAAGGATAACCACCGTCGACAACCAGAAGTAGCCTGTATAAGCCGGCAAAAGACTGCCTCCATGTATTTGTTTCAGGTAGGCAACATATGCGGAGGCTTGAACAGCCGTGACTGCTACTGTCAGATAACGGGTATATTGATTGATCTTCTTTCTGCCACTGTCGCCTTCTTTTTGCATTTTCTGAAATTGGGGAACGAGCACCGTCATCAACTGCATAAAAATAGATGCGGAGATGTACGGCATAATGCCCAATGCAAAAATGGAAGCCTGGCTAAAGGCACCACCAGAAAAAGCATCGATCAATCCAAGCAGGCCATTATTAGAATTTGTGCCGACATTCATCGTGGTCGGATTAATGCCCGGTAACACGATGTGCGTACCGATGCGATATATCAGGATAAGTAAGAGCGTATAAAGAATTTTTGCTCTTAGCTCTTCAATGCTCCAGATATTTCTAAGTGTCTGAAATAATTTCTTCACGAGAGTTTACAGATTTGTGAGCCTTAATTATTTTTTGTTACCAAGCCTCAGTCTTGCAATTTACTGAAATTTAATCTATCGCTGGACAGACAAGGCATGCCTTGTCTCCACCATTTGACAGACAGGGCCTGCCCTGCCTGCACATCATTTTACAATCTCAATAGTGCCACCCGCGGCCTCGATCACTGATTTTGCCTTTCCACTGACAGCATTGACCTTAAAAGCAAGCTTTGCCTTTATCTCGCCATTGCCTAAAATTTTTACTCTGTCGTTTTGCGCTATCAATCCATTGACATAAAGATTCTCCAGCGAAAATTCTTTGATGTTGTACGTCTCGCTCAAATGGTCGATCTGTCCTACATTGAAAACTTTGTATTCAACACGAAGAACATTATTGAACCCGCGTTTGGGAATACGACGTTGAATCGGCATCTGTCCGCCTTCGTGCGCCATTTTTCTTTTATAGCCTGTGCGGCTTTGCTGGCCTTTGGTGCCTTTTGTCGAAGTGCCTCCATGACCCGACCCATCACCACGACCGATCCGTTTTTCTTTGTGAGTTGCGCCCTTCGCAGGCCTTAATTCATGTAGTTTCATTTGTTTTTGATTTTGCACTCAGCACCCCGAAGGGGGCTAGCGAAAAAAAAATCAAATATCAAATTCCAAATTCCAACCGGTGTTTACTTATTTGGGATTTGAGATTTGCTATTTGTGATTTAGACCTCCTCCACTTTCACCAGGTGTTCCACTTTGCGTACCATGCCCAGTATTTGCGGAGTAGCATCCACTTCTTTAGCCGCATTTGCTTTATTCAGACCGAGAGCCTTGAGTGTTTGCTTCTGACGCTCCGGCCTGTCAATCGGGCTTTTTACTAAAGTTATTTTTATCTTCTTCATTTGCGTTCTCCATCTCCACCGCCAGCTGGCGGGCAGGGTTGAAATCTATTTTAAAATTGTTGATCGTTATCCAGGCGTTGAAGAGTGCGACGCAACGAAAGCCCAATCAAGGAACAGAAGTTGGTTACACAATCATCAATTTGCTTATTAAAGAGCTTTATTCACGGAAGTATGAACCGAACCAAGTCTCCGCCTCAAGCGGCGACAGCGGTTCACTATCCATTAAATACTTTCTTTAAACCGATATTCCTTGTCTTGGCAATCGATATGGGTTCACGCAACATTGCCAAAGCTTTGAAAGTTGCCTTCACCACATTGTGCGGGTTAGCGGATCCCAATGATTTTGCTAACACATTGCGAACGCCTGCGCTCTCCAACACCGCACGCATGCTGCCTCCGGCGATCACACCGGTACCGGCTGCGGCAGGTTTTATCAATACTTTCGCAGCACCCTCTTTGGCCCACTGATCGTGAGGAATGGTTCCATGCATCACCGGCACGCGAATCAAATTTTTCTTTGCGTCCTCTATCCCTTTTGTGATTGCTTCCTGCACTTCCTTTGCCTTGCCCAAACCATGTCCCACCACACCGTTCTCATTGCCCACAACTACAAGCGCAGAGAAACTAAATGCGCGACCACCCTTTGTAGTTTTCACTACACGATTTATCGCTACCACTTTCTCTTTCAGTTCGAGGTCGCCCAGCTTTACTCTGTTTAAATTGACTTTTGCCATTATTTCGATTTACGATTTTAGAATAATGATTTCGGAATTTGCATTCCTATTGATTCTTAAGAAATCCGCAATCTGCAATCTGATCCCGATAACTATCGGGACTAAAATTGAAGCCCTCCTTCTCTTGCTCCATCAGCCACTGCCTTCACACGACCATGATATAAATATCCACCACGATCAAACTTCACTTCCTTTAATCCAAGCTCTGTTGCTTTTCTTGCAATTGCAGCACCCACCAATTTGCTTTTTTCTATTTTCGTGCCTTTCTGCGCAGCAACGTCTTTGTCTTTGGATGAAGCAGAAGCGATGGTCTCACCTTTGCTATCATCGATCAACTGCACGTAAATTTCATTGTTGCTTCTATAGACCGACAGGCGGGGTTTCACTGCTACACCCTCACCGATTCTTCTGCGAATTCTGTAGCGAATATTCTGCCGTCTCTTCGATTTAACTTTCGGATTCATAATTTTATTTCTGGTTTTGCCGAAGCTATTCCTTCGGAACTTGTCTCTGGTTATTTTGGAAACCGATTACCAGCAACCGGAAGCTGGCAACCGGCAACTAGTTTTATTTACCCGCTGCTTTACCGGCCTTTTTACGCACCACTTCACCTACGTAGCGAACACCTTTTCCTTTATACGGCTCAGGCTTTCTCAATCCCCTGATCTTAGCGGCAACCTGGCCAAGCAATTGGCGATCGATCCCCTCCAGTGAAATGGTGGGATTCTGTCCTTTCTCCTGCGCCGTTGCCACTTTTAATTCCTTCGGCACTTCAAAAACGATATTGTGTGAGTAGCCAAGAGAAAGGTCAAGTATGTTGCCCTGGTTTGATGCCTTAAAACCTACTCCGATCAACTCAAGATTTTTTTTATATCCTTGTGTTACTCCTTTCACCATATTAGCAACAAGAGCCCGGTACAAGCCGTGTAGTGCGCGATGGCGGATCTGGTCAGTGGGGCGAGAGAAACTTACAAGTCCATCTTTTACTTCCACCGTTATATCACGATCAATCGTCTCCTTCAGTTCGCCTTTAGGACCTTTTACCACGACCACATTATCATTGGCGACCATTACAGTTACTCCATCGGGAACTGTCACTGCTTTTCTTCCTATACGAGACATAATTTAAAAATTTCAAAAGTCAAAAATCAAAAACCAATTTGCATTTGCTCGTCGCCCTGACCAGCGACGTGATCGGCTATCATCATTACCCTAAGCTACAAAGCAGAGAACCTCGCCGCCGACATTCTGCGCTTTCGCCTCTTTATCAGTCATCACACCTTTTGATGTAGATATGATTGCCACACCAAGGCCGTTCTTCACTCGACGCAGGTCAGCAGGTCCTGCATATTGACGCAAGCCCGGACGACTGATGCGCTCCAAGCTCTGAATCGCTGGTTGCTTTGTGCGCGGATCATACTTCAAAGCGATCTTGATGACGCCTTGCTTATTATCATCCTCAAACTTGTACTTCAGAATATAGCCCTGGTTGTACAATATCTCGGTCATGCGTTTCTTCAAATTAGAAGCCGGTATCTCGACGATGCGATGCCCGGCCATTTGCGCATTCCGGATTCTTGTCAAGAAATCTGCTATAGTATCTGTTACCATAATATTTTTAGTTGATCAGTTCAGAAATTTGTGTGTCAATTGTGAATTGGCACTTGTAAATTATTCACCATTCTCCATTCACAACTCACGGTTTTACCAGCTCGCTTTTTTGAGGCCGGGTATCTTTCCATTCAAAGCCATGTCACGAAGCGCTATTCTTGAAATGCCGAAATAGCGAATATATCCTCTCGGCCGACCGGTCATCTGGCAACGATTTTTGAGGCGAACCTTTGAAGAATTCTTCGGCAGTTCGTCCAAAGCTCTCCAGTCACCGGCAGCTTTTAGCGCAGCACGTTTTTCAGCATACTGCTTCACCATTCTTTCTTTCTTCAATTGCCTGGCTTTTACTGATGTTTTTGCCATACTTGTTTTTAAATTTTCAGGAACCAAATTCCAAATTCCAAAGATTATTGCCTATGGAGATTTGTGATTTGGTATTTGTGATTTTATTTTTTTATGTTTCTAAAAGGCATTCCTAATTCTTTTAACAACTCATAAGCTTCTTCATCTGTTCCTGCTGTAGTCACAAATGTTATGTCCATTCCAGTGATCCTCGTCACCTTATCAATATCTATTTCCGGGAAAATGATCTGCTCCGTCACTCCCATCGTGTAGTTACCTCTGCCATCGAAAGATTTTTCATTCACGCCCCTGAAGTCACGCACGCGTGGCAACGCGACGGCCACCAGGCGATCCATGAATTCATACATTTTATCACTACGCAGGGTGACTCTTGCGCCGATCGGCATGTTCTTGCGCAACTTGAAATTGGAAATATCTTTTTTGGACATCGTGGACATCGCCTTCTGACCACTGATCGTTGAAAGCTCTTCCACTGAAGTATCCACCAATTTCTTGTCCGACACGGCGCCATTGACACCGCGGTTCAAACAAATCTTTTCAAGTCTCGGTACCTGCATGATGCTTTTGTACCCAAACTTCTTCATCAAGGCCGGCACCACTTCGTCATGATATTTTTTCTCCAGCCTTGGAGCATAAGTTGTCGTTGCCATTACTTAATTACCTCCCCTGATCTTTTTGAAATTCGAACTGATTTCCCATCTTCATTGCGCTCCCTGCTAACCTTTACACCCGATTTCTCTTTTGCATCCCACAACATCACATTGCTGATATGGATCGGAGCTTCTTTCTTGATGATCCCGCCCTTGGTGTTTTGCGCAGAAGGTTTTGTATGACGTGAGATCATATTCACACCTTCCACGATCACTCTGGCCTCATCAACCAACACCTGTTTTACCGTTCGTGGCTTCGCCAGGTCCTTATCGTTGCCGGCAATAACAACTACGCTATCGCCTTTTTTGATGTTATACTTCGGTTTGAATCTTTTTTTCATACCCTAAATCCCTAAAGGGACTTTTGTTTTTTATTAAATCAACGTTCTGTTATCTATTCAACTTTCGTTGTGTCACTCTCTTGTACTTTCTGTTCACTACTCATCATTCACCATTCACTCCCGATAGCTATCGGGATCACCATTCACTACAGCACCTCAGGCGCCAGTGAAATGATCTTCATGTACCCTTTGTCACGAAGTTCTCTCGCCACCGGTCCAAAGATTCGTGTTCCTCTCGGTTCGTCTGTAGTTGACAACAACACCACAGCGTTGTCATCAAAACGGATGTAAGAGCCATCTTTGCGACGTAATTTATTTGTGGTACGGACGATGACCGCCTTGGTTACTGTTCCTTTCTTAATACCACCTGCGGGCAATGCATCTTTTACGGTAACGACTATTGTATCGCCAATTCTTGCATAACGCTGGCCGCTGTTACCCAATACACGGATGCAAAGCACCTCTTTGGCGCCACTGTTATCCGCGACATTTAAACGGCTTTCTTGCTGAATCATCGTGTATAATTTTAAATTTCAGTCCCGATAATTATCGGAATTAGATTTCAGATTGAGAGCAGTTGCAAAAAATCCACAATCTGCAATCCACAATCCGCAACTACTTAACCTTCTCTACAATCTCCACCAATCTCCAACGCTTTGTCCTGCTTAATGGACGAGTTTCCATGATCTTCACCAAATCACCTATGCTGCACTCATCCTTTTCATCATGAGCATGGAACTTCGTCGTTTTTTTCACAAACTTTCCGTAGATCGGGTGTTTTACCTTTCTCTCTACTGCGACAATGATCGTCTTTGCCATCCGGTTGCTGGTGACAACACCGATCCTTGTTTTTCGTAAATTTCTTTCAGCCATTTTTTATTTAGTTTTAAATTCTGAGTTGCAGTTCTGAATCAACTCCTGACTCTGAACTCCCGACTCCCAACTAATTATGCTTCTAATTCTTTTTTCTTCAATTCTGTTTTCAAGCGAGCAATGTCCCGGCGGAGATTGCGAATGGTCATTGGATTTTCCACCGGAGAAATGGCATGAGCAAACTGCAGCTTCTTCAATCGCAATTCGTCTTCTTTGATCTTAGCCTGCAGGTCCTGTTCGTTCATACCATGAATGCTTTTTTGAAAATCTGTGATCTTTCCCATCGTTAGTACGATTTATTTTATTATGCAACTAAATCTCTGCGAACTATAAATTTTGTCTTGATCGGCAATTTACCCGCGGCCAATTCCAATGCTTCCTTAGCTGTTTGTTCAGACACTCCATCCACTTCAAATAAAATGCGGCCCGGTTTTACAACTGCTGCCCAAAACTCCAGGTTACCTTTACCCTTACCCATTCTCACCTCGAGCGGTTTGCGGGTAATCGGCTTGTCAGGAAAAATGCGGATCCATACATTCCCTTCACGTTTCATATGACGAGTCAATGCTTGCCGCGCTGCCTCTATCTGGCGATCCGTTAACCAATGCTGATCCAATGCCTTCAGTCCATAAGAACCAAAAGCAATAGTTGTCCCGCGCTTTGCATCGCCCTTCATGCGACCCTTCTGCATTTTTCTGTGCTTCGTTCTTTTCGGTTGTAACATATTCAGTTTATTTGTTACCAGGTACCAGTTTCCTGCTACCGGTAGTGAACACCTAATTTTAATCTACCGGCAACCATTAACCGGTAATCTTCCTATCTTCTCCCTCCGCCACCTCTATTACCTCCGCCTCCGCGCCTGTCTCCACCACCTCCCCCTCTTCTATCATCTCGTCTATCCCTTCTATCGTCACGTCTGTCATGTTCTCTTCTTTCTCTTCTATCACTTACATCGCTCTTGCCTCCAACAAAGTTTGGATTCAGATCCCTCTTCGTTAATATTTCGCCTTTACAGATCCAGACCTTGATACCAATTTTACCATACACTGTCAATGCAAACACGTTCGCATAGTCGATATCCATACGAAATGTATGCAACGGCACACGCCCTTGCTTGATCTCTTCAGTACGGGCAATTTCAGCGCCACCCAAACGACCACTTACTTTTACTTTAATTCCTTCGGCACCCATGCGAAGTGCGGAAGCAATTGACATCTTGATAGCCCTTTTATAATTGATGCGATTCTCAATCTGTCTGGCAATAGTATCAGCAACGATCATGGCGTCAAGCTCGGGACGACGGATCTCGAGAATATTGATCTGTACATCTTCTTTCCCAGTCAGCTTCTTTAGTTCTTCTTTGATCCTGTCAACCTCGCCACCACCTTTACCAATGATGATGCCTGGCTTAGAAGTATGGATCGTAATGATCAGCTTACCAAGAGTGCGCTCAATAACGATCTTGGAAATACCACCCTTATTGATACGGGCGTTCAGGTAAGTTCTGATCTTGTTATCCTCGATCAGCTTTGCAGCAAAATCTTTTTTATTACCATACCAGTTGGATTCCCATCCACGGATGATACCTAACCTGTTACCAATCGGATTTGCTTTTTGACCCATGTTTTGTTTTTAAAAATTTCAAGAACCAGGCTCAATTGGTCAACCGGATTCTTGTTCTTTGTTTTTATTATTTTTTCTTTGTTCCTTTCTTCTTTGCAGCCTTTTTCTTCGGAGCCGCTTTGGTTTTCTTCGCAGCAGATTTCTTTAGTGTTTTCTTTTTTGGTCTGTCCTTGATTTCTTCTCCACTTTCTTCTGCCAGCTCTTCAAATTCTTCCACCATTTCCTCTACTTCTGCTGCCTCCTGTTCTTCCTCCACTTCATCGATCAATTCTTCTTCATCAAACACCGGGTAGTCAACAATGATCGTCACGTGGTTGCTCCTCTTGCGTATTCGGTAGCCACGACCTTGCGGAGCCGGGCGCATCCGCTTTAGCGTCCTTGCGCCATCGACAAAAATGGTCTTTACAACCAATTCGCTCTCATCACCACTCTCATTTTTCTGTTTCCAGTTATTGATCGCACTTAACACCAGCTTGCGCAGCGGTACGGCCGGGTGCTTTGGATTATGTTCCAATATTGCCAATGCCCGTTCCACCTTATGGCCACGTATCAGGTCAGCGAGCAAACGCATCTTGCGTGGCGATGTGGGATAATTTTTAAGTTTTGCTACTGCTTCCATTTTTTCAGTTTTGAATTCCGGGTTCGGGTTCTGAATCAAACTTCTGACTAGTAACTCCCGACTCCGGACTATATTAACCTTCCGCTATTTTTTTACTCGAGTGCCCTTTGAACTGTCTCGTTGGTGCAAACTCGCCCAGCTTGTGTCCCACCATAAATTCTGTTATGTACACGGGTATAAATTTGTTGCCATTATGAACAGCAAACGTGTGACCAACGAAATCCGGTGTTACGGTTGAACGACGACTCCAGGTTTTAATAACGGTTTTCTTGTTCTTGCCTTCGTTAATTGCCAACACCTTTTTTTCAAGATGACTGGCTACATAAGGACCTTTTTTAATCGAACGTGCCATATATTTTAAAATTCCAATTGCCAAATCCCAAATCCCAGTTCTCTGGTTGTGATTTGGAATTTGCTTTTTGTTATTTAGTTAATTTACTGCCATTCTTTCTCTGAATGATCAAATTATCGCTGCTCTTGTGCGGCTTGCGGGTTTTTAACCCTCTTGAATATTGACCGTTTCTGCTGCGTGGCTGTCCACCAGACGCCTTACCTTCACCGCCACCCATCGGGTGATCCACAGGATTCATTGCCACGCCGCGATTACGTGGGCGAATTCCTTTCCAGCGATTGCGACCCGCCTTGCCCATGCTTTGCTGACTGTGATCACTGTTGCTCACTACACCCACTGTTGCGTAGCAATTGATCAACACTTTTCTCAATTCACCACTTGGCATTTTTAAAATAGCATATCTATCTTCTTTGTTGGTGAGTTGGGCCGTAGCACCAGCGCTTCTTGAAATTTTTCCTCCCTGTCCGGGCTGCATTTCAATATTGTGAATATTCGTACCTAAAGGCATATTCTTCATCGGTAGTGCATTCCCTATCTCCGGAGCTACATCGTTCCCACTTATAATTTTGGCACCGACCTGCAAACCCTGTGGAGCGATGATGTACCGTAATTCACCATCTGTATATTCTACTAGAGCAATAAAACAAGTTCGGTTCGGATCATACTCGACGGTTTTTACTGTCGCTTCAATATCTTTTTTGTCACGTTTAAAATCAATGACACGATATTTCTTCTTATGACCGCCACCAATATAGCGCATGGTCATATGACCAGACGAGTTACGACCACCAGTTCTTTTCTTTGTTTCAAGCAAAGATTTTTCGGGTTCGTTGGTTGTGACTTCTGCATAAGCATTTCCAATTCTCCAACGAGTGCCTGCCGTAACCGGTTTGTATTTTTTTACTGCCATATTCTATTTAAGATTTAAGATTTCAGATTTTATTGCTTAAAATCTGCAATCATCAAACATCAATCTTCATTTATATATTAGCGTACAGATCAATTGTGTCGCCTTGAGCTACGGTTACAAATGCCTTTTTAAAAGAAGGCTTTTGTCCGGATATAAAACCAGCCTTAGTGTAACGCGTTTTATTTTTTCCCGGGTTAGTTGTTGTGTTTACGTCTACCACCGTTACGCCATAAAATTCTTCGACAGCTCTTTTTATTTCCAGTTTGTTCGCTTTCTTAGCCACCCTGAAAGCATAACGACGCAACTTGTCTTGTTGAGCATTCGCCTTTTCACTCAAAATTGGTTTTATCAATACATCAGAAAGTTTCATTGCCTTCTTTTTTATTTTAATTATGCTTCAACTTCTTCTTCAGAAAAAATCTTGGCTGCACCTTCAGTCAAAATGACCACATCGGCATTTACCACATCGTACGTATTCATATCGCTTAGTAAAATGCCATTGACACCTGGCACATTCCGAAAGCTGAGATAAACATTATCATTATACTCAGGCAGAACAAACAAACTTTTCTTACCGTATGCCTCGAGGCTTATCAGCATATCGACAAAGCTCTTCGTTTTCGGCTCTTCTAAAGTGATGTCCTCAATAACAAAAATTGAACTGTTCTTTGCCTTGTATGAGAGTGCAGAAATTTTGGCGAGATCTTTTACTTTTCGATTGAGCTTGATATCATACCCGTGGGGCTTGGGTCCGAACACGGTACCACCACCTTTGTACAAGGGATTACGAATATTTCCTTTACGGCTGCCACCTGTACCCTTCTGACGATGCAATTTGCGACTGGCACCCTGCACCTCGGCACGTGTCTTCACTTTATGAGTGCCTTGTCTTTGCGCTCCCAAAAATTGCTTAACCGCGAGGTACACAACATGCTCATTGGGTTCAGCACCAAAAATTTCGTCCGGCAGTTCCAGCGTTCTGCCTGTCTTCTTTCCTTCTATGTTTAAAACATCAACTTGCATCTGTTTCTTTTTATCAGCAGGGACAATGCGTGTATTGTCTCTACATATTATTTCTGAATTAAAACGATCGAACCATTATGGCCGGGAACTGAGCCACTGATTAATATGTAATTTTTGTCGGGAAATATTTTTACCACTGTCAGATTTTTCAATTTCACACGGTCATTACCCAAACGGCCTGCCATGCGAACACCTTTCATTACACGGCTTGCATCCGAAGAGTTGCCAATCGAACCGGGAGCTCTTGAACGATCATGCTGGCCGTGAGACTGACCTCCGACGCCATGAAACCCATGACGTTTTATGACACCCTGGAAACCCTTGCCTTTCGTGGTGCCAATTACGTCAACGCTTTCACCCTCAGCAAAAATGTCGACCGTAACAGCCTCACCAATATTTTTTTCAATGGAAAAATCCCGGAATTCTTTTACAAATTTTTTGGGGGAAGTGCTTGCTTTGGCAAAATGATTTGTTTCAGATTTTTTGGAGTGTTTTTCGTTCTTGTCGCCAAACGCAAGTTGGAGGGCATCGTAACCATCGCTATCCTTCGTTCTTACTTGTGTAACCACGCAGGGACCCGCTTCGATGATGGTGCACGCGGTTTGCCTGCCCGTAGGATCGAAGATGCTCGTCATCCCAATTTTTTTGCCGATAATACCTTTCATTTTCTTACGGTTTTTCCCCGCAAGGTTTACAAGACAGACCAGACAATAAAAATTGGTCTTCAATCCTGGTTTATCACCGACCTTTTCTTTTTGCACTTTAGTGGGCCATCGGCCTCAGAAGTACCGGCGACAAACAAACCTCGAAGGGCTTGTTTATATTTTATCGCGGATTTAGGGATTATGTCAGATTTCGCTGATCCCTTCCGCAAATTTTCAGAGCTCTTTTTTCACAATCCGCTACCGGACGTGATTGAGAGATGAATGTTTATAAAAAAGAACTTCTTGTCGTGAAATCCTTCGAATCGGTTTGATCCGTGATCACGCCTTGATCTCTACTTCAACTCCACTGGGCAGATCCAGCTTGCTCAAAGCATCCACCGTTCGCGAAGAAGAGGTATAAATATCCAGCAACCGTTTGTGTGTTGCCAACTGAAATTGTTCACGACTTTTCTTGTTGACATGTGGCGAACGGAGCACGGTAAATACCTTTTTGCGAGTGGGCAAAGGAATTGGACCTGTCACCACCGCACCCGTGCTGCGAACGGTCTTCACGATCTTTTCGGCCGATTTATCTACCAGGTTATGATCGTAAGACTGTAATTTGATTCTGATTCTCTGCGACATGTATGAAATTTCCCATTTGAATTTGGGAGCGCAAAGATAAGTGGATGATCTTAAACAGACAAAGTTTTAAGGTGAATTTTTAAAACATTGCCACCGCGATCAAAAGGTTATTCCTGCAAACAACTGGAATGACTGGGTCTTCCATTTGTCGCGGTCATCGATGTCATTGATATTGGTCAGACCCTGTTCAAATCTGCCACCAAAGTGTACAAAAGGAAGCTGGAACATGATACCGCCGGCCAACGAAAAGTCTCCATTCTTGAAAATGTTTTGAGAAGTCTTAAGACTATCAACCTTTTCGCTTAAAAGAATGCCCCATTGGGGCCCGAACTGCAATTTTATCCTTTGAGTTGGCCCAACATTCAAATTGAGCATGCTTCCAATTTTCAAATAGTTCAATTTTGCTTTTAGCTGACTGCCTCCAAGCGACACGTCGTCATATATGTCTGAAAAATCATTTGACTGCTCCGAAGAAGCCTGGATAAAACTTACCTCGGGCTGAACCCCCAGTTTGCGGGAAAAATTAAATTGCATGAACCCCCTAAGGCTATAGTCGTAGCTAAATTCATCCTTAAATGACTTTCCCTGGATCTTGTTGATATTTATCCCGGCATTAAAACCTACCCGGAAGAAATTTTCTTTTTCGAAGTCGTTCTTTATGTTCCTCTGTGAAAATGCCGCTATTGAAATAATAAACAAAAGGGAAAGGATGATCGCATTTTTCATAAGCACATTTTTTACTAAAACGTTTTTTGAAGGAAGTTGTTATGATCTCTTAAAAAAAATCCATACGTACCAGCTAACCTTTAAAATTTTATTCGGCTCTTTTGATCTTTAAGGACAACGTCGCAAAGCCGCCCAGTTCGAGATGTTCAACCCGGAAAAGATGCTTTCCATCTCCAAGGCTTAATTTCACTTGCCTGTGAGGCGATTCATCGAAAGTGTATTTCGAGGGGTTCCATTCATCGACAACCAGCTTGTTATCGACATAAATTCTCACCGCATCATCCCACGTTATTCCTAATTCATAGTCCCCCTTTTGAAAATTACTTTCTCCCTCCGCAACTGTTATAAATTGAGTGAACTGTCCCTCATCTGTTTTCAAGCCGCCCCACCAGGCATAATCGAGCTTCTGTGCCCTTTCAGTCTTAACAGGCCGCATTTTTACATTAGCGGCAAACAATTCGCCTGTCTTAATTGGATTGTAAATCGCGGTATCCAGGCTGAACCAATTCACCGTAAAATCGATCGGTTGAAAGAATTTCTTATAGGAAAAGACATATGGCTTTCCTTTTTGAATGGTTTCGCCAAACGGAGTTTTTACCTCTTCCCCGGAATACTCAAGCTGAATGTCAATGTCTGTTCTTTCTGTTTTCAATTTTCTTACTGTAATTGTCGCAGGCAAGTTGCCGCTCTTTGAAGAAAAGCTGTCAACACCTTTATAAGATTTAATTTTCCATTTTCCTTTTGGGCCTTTAATATCGAATTGCATGATGCCAGACGTGTCAACGGGATTTGTGTTCCAAATGACAGGTGAACGAAAATCATGGGGTCCCCATTCCGTAATCAAAATATTTTTTCGGCCGTTAAGTATACCTCGTCCCCTAAAAGGGTCAACCGTACCTTTGAATGGTGTTTCTATGATCGTAGTGTCATTTGAAAATTTATCAACCAGTGAATCATCTTCGGTAGAATCAATGTTCGTCACCGTTGAATCAATTTTCAACAACTGATCCGTGTGAGAGAAATAATTACCGAAAATTTTTATAGAATCTGTACGAACAGCATCTACGGCTGTGTTATTTTCATTGTAACTATTGAGAAATAAATTATAGTTTCTGCTCCTCGTGTCACGGAATTTTGCATAACCCCACCCGATAGCTATCGGGTCGGCTGGCTGCTCTTTTCTTGCCCAAAGTTTTACTGCGACCTTGTCTCTAAAAAATAAATTATTATAGATGTTGTTTTCTTGCCCATGCTCAACAGCAATGCCAACGTTATTATTTCGAAACTGGTTTCCCCCAATCTGAGTATTATAGCTGTATCCGCCCCAGATTCCATTGTCACACTCAAAGATCCTGTTCTTCAAAATTTTGTTTCGACTGAAAGTAACTTCTACCCCGTTCGTTGGGGCGTACGAAAAATCATTTCCGAAAATGAGATTATCATTACATCCTCCCTGCCCGCTATCCATTGTTGTTTGTCCGGCCCATAAGAAGAAGCCGTCGCCACTATGTGTAACTGAGTTTTTATAAAAAGAGTTGTTACTGCTTTGCTCATATACTAAAATGCCAGCGCTATCCTGGCCCCTGTTGTAGACCCCATCACTATATCCTCGAACATTGAAGTCAACTCTGTTGTATGCAACTTCATTGTAGCTGCAATGATACATGCCGATGCCGATGCCGGAATTAAAAGAAAAATCATTATTAACAACTAACCCGTCATTACAGTTCGTCATCATGAGCGCATTTTGTCCGCCCGTTACCGTGCAACCTTTGATGATTGGCATATTGCAACTTCGCAGATAGATTGCGGCGCCATAACGCAGCCACTCGTCATTCTCATTATGATGATAACTCATCCAATCAGAAATATCTTCTTTTTCCTGCGTACTATTAAGATGCTGCCGGTAATTATAACTGAAATCACAATTTTCCAGCGTAAGACTTGTCACATCTTTCGCCAACAAAGCGACTTTGTATCCCTTTGCTTTTAGATTTTTGATAGTAACGTTGCTGCTCTTGCTGCTAATGATTATTGCCACCCCAAAAAATTCATCGGGGTTTTTTTTATTGTTGCTGCCTTGCAGAGTTGCATTATTAAAGTCAACAGTTATTTTGTATCCATCGATTAGGATGACCGGCTCGCCAAAACCCTGGTCGCCATCTAGCTTATAGATTCCTTTTTTGATCTTCGTGTTCTCGGTAATCACCATTCCCTTCTTTAATATTTTTTCTCCTGAAGGACTCTTGTGCACTTGTGCACTTAACAGATAATACATGACTAACAGCGCTGAGCACAACAATATTTTTTTATTCATCTTTGCAAGCGATTTTGCTTTTATAAATTTACCCATCCTCCGACGAATCTCGAAATGGCATGGAAGACATTACTGTTAAAGTGGGCTCAAAAAAAAATAACTACCTACAATTATTATTGAAGATAACTATCACGGTCGTTTGCATCTGGTACATCTCAAAAAAAATAGACTTCAGGCAGCTTTCAGAAACTCTATTCCATGCAAAATGGCTGTTGCTTATGTACGGAATTATTTTTTACCTGATATCAAAGGTATTTGCCGCGATACGCCTCAATATTTATTTCCGGAATATTAACATCCATTTACCCCAGATCGTAAACCTGAAATTATACTGGCTTGGTTTATTCTACAATCTTTTTCTTCCCGGGTCCATTAGCGGGGATGCCTACAAAGTGATACGATTGACAAAACAATTTGGAATCCCCTATAAAAAAACAACATCTGCCGTCCTGCTGGATCGCGTTACTGGCCTACTCGGTCTTGCATTTGTGCTGGCATTTTATGGTGCGCTTGTTCTCGACAACCGTTTTTACATTTTAGGATTGATAGTAGCTGCAATACTGGCAACCCTTGCCTCATATTTTATCATCAAAAAATGGTTTCGCGATTTTCTGCCAGGATTTTGGCCGACCTTTCTTTGGGGATTGGTTGTTCAGTTGTTTGCAAACGCTAGCGCTTATGCCATCATACTTTCCCTTGGCCTCGATCATGATCTCAGTAAATATATTTTCATTTTCCTGGTAGCATCGATCGCTGCCGTTCTTCCTTTAACGCTGGGCGGTTTGGGTGCAAGAGAAATAGTTTTTCTTGAGCTCTCAAAATATTTTGGTCTCAATGAACATACTTCCGTATTGATCGGGTTCCTGGTTTATATCACAGTAGTAATTTCATCTGCGGGAGGTGTGTTTTATATTTTTGTCGATCCTTTAAGAACAGTAAAAACAAATGAAATTAAAACTGCTTAAACGCATTATTCTTAATAAGGGAGCACTGTGGCTGTCATATATCAAGCTGATACCAGTTCTAAGAAGGCTCAACAAAAACTCATTGGTGATCGATTGCGGTGCGAACACAGGAGACATCACAAAAAAATTTGCGGACACCGGCGCCACTGTTCACGCTTTTGAACCTGATCCATTAGCGTACGAATTTCTCAAAAAACGATTTGAAAAAAATCCAGGCGTAATTCTTCATCGTCAGGGAGTTTGGGATAAGCAGGCGGAAATTGTTTTGTATAAACATAAAGACCAGGAGCGGGATGAGATGGCTTACACGGTTGGCTCTTCCATTATCAATACCAAGATCAATGTTGACAAGGAAAAATATGAAATAATCGAGGTAATTGATCTATCCGATTTCATAAGAAACCTGGACAGAAAAATTGATCTTATTAAGCTTGATGTCGAGGGAGCTGAAATAGCGATCCTGCAAAAAATTCTTAGAGACGACACTTATCACTTATTCGACAGGATGTATGTGGAAACTCATGAAACGAAAATAAAAGGGCAGAGAGAAGAATTAGAAAAAATCAAACAAACCATCCAGGAGAAAAACATAAAAAATATAAAACTAAACTGGCTTTAAATTTTCCAATAAAAAAAGGCCAGTTGAAAACTGACCCTTCTTTTCTCAAGGATGTAATCTTTTTAGTGATGAAGGTGAACGGTATCTACAATCGTTACGTTTCCGGTTGTGACAGCAATCCCCGTTTTTGTTTGCGTGGTAAAAGTTGTGTCACCTGGGACAAAGTTCAAAGTATAAGAACCCGCAGCTAATCCCTTTATCAGGTATCCACCATTTGATCCGGTAAATGTGCTTGCGATGGTATCAGGACCTTGCAGCGCATATACGCCGGTAGTAACTGAATCAGGCAATACAAAACCTTTGATGCTTCCACCAACAGCATTAAACACCGTGCGAATAACAGGCTTTAATATGTATTTACCATTACCCGTTGTTACAATTGATTTGCCCGCGTCGAAGTCAAGAGTAATCGTATAGAGAATCCCGCTGGTGATATCTTGATGAATGTTCAATTTCAATCCTGATTGTTGTGCACTGGGTGTTTCGAGCGGAATCGTTTGACCGTTCACCACAACATAATTGTTAGGGCCCAGAACCAGGCGCATCTGCTGCAGAGTGCCTGTGGCAATATCAGAGTTGGCTAATAATGTGTCCTTGTCATCAACCAATCTTAAAAGATCATAGGAGCCGGCTTTAACTGTGGACAGGCTTTGCCATCCGCCGGTCGAATCAGTGGTCAAATTAATCTGCACGTCCTTCACATCAATTACAACTTGGTCGTAACTAGCGGGGGCATCAGTAAGATAGACTTGTAATTTGGCTTTTCCAGAAGAAGAATTTTCGTTTTTAGAACAGGAGAGCAAGGCAAGAGAAAAAATCAAGGTTAGCAAAACGGCCGGATACAGGGTGTTTGTTTTCATATTTACTATTTTTTGGTCCGTGCTCTTGCACCCAAGATTGATGCCAAAACATATTCATACATTAAAAAATGAAATCGTCATGATAAAAAATAGGAAAAAATCGTAATAAAAAAAGGGATTCTTCCGAATCCCTCATTACATTACCCACCGTCGATACATTGTTGTTATTGTTGTTAATTCTTAGTAGGGCAAGTGTTTTTCATATTCCGTGAACGGACCTGCCGGACTTTAAAAACGGGGCTAATGAATAATTTAAGCACAAAGATAGTGCCCTCGAAGCCGCGGCTATCAAGGATTTGATGAAGATCAGCGCAAGGATTTGTTAAAAGAAAAATCCCGCCTTTGGAGCGGGACATTATTACGAATTGAAATTATATTTATTTATTTGCAGTCGCCTGTCATTGCTCTTAAGCCGAAACTTTACCCTTCACTTTAGCAATAACTTCTTCCGCAATATTTGCCGGTGCAGGCGCATAATGCGAAAACTCCATGGTGCTGGATGCACGACCTGATGATAGGCTGCGCAATTGTGTTACATATCCAAACATTTCACTCAACGGTACCTTCACTTTGATCACCTGTGCACCGGCACGATTGTCCATTCCCTCTAACATTCCACGACGACGATTCAGATCACCCGTAACATCACCCATATATTGATCAGGAGTTACTACCTCGACTTTCATGATGGGCTCAAGCAAGACGGGTTTTGCTTTTCTTGCTGCGTCGCGGAAGCCTGCTTTAGCACAAAGCTCAAATGACATCGAATCTGAATCCACAGCATGGAAACTACCATCGAACACACGAACCTTCATGTTGTCGACCGGGTAACTTGCCAGTACTCCTGTGGTCATAGCCTGCTCAAAACCTTTTTGAATAGCGGGAACGAATTCACGTGGTATCGAGCCTCCGAACAGATCATTCACAAATTGAAAATGTTTATCAGGATTCTCTGCTCTCCATTCGGCATCAACCGGGCCCATATCAAAAACAATATCGGCAAACTTACCGCGGCCACCAGTTTGTTTCTTCAGGACTTCACGATGCTCCACGGTTGCCTGGAATGCCTCTTTGTAAGCTACCTGTGGCGCACCCTGGTTTACTTCAACTTTGAATTCTCTTCTCATTCTGTCTACAATGATCTCGAGATGCAGCTCACCCATACCACTCAAGATGGTTTGACCCGTTTCTTCATCCGTTTTTACACGTAGCGTTGGATCTTCTTCAACCAGCTTTCCGATCGCCATACCCATCTTATCGACATCGGCCTGCGTCTTAGGTTCGATTGCTACGGAGATAACTGGCTCCGGAATAAATAAACTCTCGAGGACGATGGGATGATTCTCATCACAAAGAGTATCTCCCGTTTTTATTTCTTTAAATCCAACAGCAGCCCCGATATCACCAGCCTCTATAAAGTCAATTGGGTTTTGTTTGTTCGCAAACATCTTCATGATACGGCTGATCCTTTCTTTTCTGCCACTTCTTACGTTGAGCACGTAAGAACCTGAATCAAGATGACCGGAGTAGCAACGGAAAAAAGCGAGGCGACCAACAAAAGGATCCGTCATGATCTTGAAGGCAAGAGCAGCAAATGGTTCCTTGGGATCAGGTCTCCTTGAGAGTTCTTTGCCTGTGTTAGGATCAGTGCCTTTCACGGCTTCTATATCCATTGGACTCGGCAAATACCTGCAAACAGCATCAAGGGCTGTTTGAACGCCTTTGTTTTTAAATGACGAACCACAAAGCATGGGCACAATACTGAGATCAATTGTAGCCTTACGAACCGCTTCATGAATTTCGTCTTCACTAATGGAATTAGGATCTTCAAAAAATTTTTCCAGGAGCTTATCATCATATTCCGCTACAGCCTCAACCAAATGCGCCCTCCATTCCTGGGCCTCGGCTTTCATGTCTTCAGGTACAGGAATCTCATCGAAGGTCATCCCTTCAGTTTCCATATGCCAGATGATACCTTTCATCTTTATAAGGTCCACAACACCTTTGAAATTGTCTTCCGCACCTATGGGCAATTGAAGAGGCACAGCTTTGGAACCAAGCATTTCTTTTACCTGGTTTACCACCATTAAAAAGTCGGCCC
Source organism: Bacteroidota bacterium (assembly GCA_005883765.1). GTDB lineage: Bacteria > Bacteroidota > Bacteroidia > Chitinophagales > Chitinophagaceae > VBAU01. Next base: position 19,331 of record VBAQ01000068.1, on the reverse strand, counting down.
CTGCACGATCCATTTTGTTTACAAAGCCGATCCTGGGAACATTATAACGATTTGCCTGTCGCCAAACCGTTTCTGACTGTGGCTCCACACCATCAACAGCAGAAAACAGGGCGATCAAACCATCCAAAACTCTCATTGAACGTTCAACTTCTACAGTAAAATCAACGTGGCCCGGAGTATCAATGATGTTGAAATAATATTTCTTTGTGTCGGTCGTGGGTTTGCCCTTATCTGTAGGAAAATTCCACTGACAGCTCACTGCAGCGGAAGTGATCGTAATCCCTCTTTCCTTTTCCTGTTCCATCCAGTCAGTAGTAGCGGCACCTTCGTGCACTTCGCCGATTTTATGGATCATACCGGTATAGCGAAGTATTCGCTCGGTCGTCGTCGTCTTACCAGCGTCGATGTGAGCCGCAATTCCGAAGTTTCTTTGAAATCTAAGATCAGCCATTGTTATTTATGTTGAATAATTTGGATCAATATTGTGTTACCAGGTACAAATTCCGGGCATCGCTCAGTTCCTTCCGGCAGGTGTCACTCGCAAAAAGCTGTTCCGGACCCTTCGACACTCTGAACGCTATTCGGTTTGTTTGAAATCTCGTCAAAAAATCAATAATGATTTTGGCGGGCAAAGGTATGTAAATTCAGGCGGAATTTTTAAGATTATATGGAGGTAATTTAATGTGAGATCAGAAGGACAAGTTATCACCATGTTTTAAGTTGATCCCTGTAAAAGATCCACTCTGGCGTTATGATTTTTGAATCAGCTGTAATCTTATACCACGGGCTCAATCTGCCATCTGTCGGATTTTTCACGACGTGAACATCCTGCGCGGGCATTGCACTCTGGGCCAGCAAAAATACCTTATCACCTTTTTCGTTCGTTGCAAGATCTACAATAAGCATCGCATGCCCACCAGCTTTCACAAATACATCCCCAATTTCCATATCGTTTACGTTGATTGGTCTGGTTTCTTTAACTAATGATGAGGTGCCGCAGTAGGTAAAAACAACCTTTAAAAATTGCTCGAGTTGAGTCCTTTTATTTGCCGTCGACGGACTCGTGACATAAGCACAAAGCCGGCTCCCTTTAAGTTCGTAGCGCTCGCCATGTAACCACGGGCCAAAGGATAATTCAGTACCGCCTGTTGTTCTGAAATGGATCGCTCCTGTGCTATTTTCATTGAGGAAATATTCCGCTCTAAGCCGCATAATGGCATCGGCACATTGCTGGAGATCAGAATTGCCCACCGGTATGTCCAACACGACATACTGGGACAATTGATTGCTTTTTAGCATTCCATTGTACAGGTAAACATTCGAATCTTTCCTAAGCTTAATCTGTCTCAACCATTCACCGAATGAATGTTCATCAATTTTTGTTCTTTGGTATCCTTCGGGAACCGGGATTTCGCCGATATTCCCATAACCGGACGTTGCCTGCGAAGCGGTACGGAGTTGTTTACTCAGACTTTGCTTGTTGCCGTTGCAAAACGAAATAGTGAGTGATAAAAATATAAAGTAGTTGGTCGTCCTGGTCATGCATAATGATTTGCATATAGATGCTTGACTCATTTTTTTCCATTCACCAAGAAAAAAAATTACAACAAAAGCATTGTAAAATTTTGTAATTACATTTCATTGTTTGTAACTTGAACTTCCTTACAAACAAACTTCATCTCAAAAATTTAAAACTACCAAAACCCGTTATTGTATGGCAGCAAAAAAGAAATCAAAAAAGAGAGCTGCTCCTAAAAAGAAAGTAGCATCTAAAAGGAAGGCAGCTCCCAAGAGGAAGGCAGCTCCTAAGAGAAAGGCAGCAAGAAAAGCAGCACCAAGAAAGAAGGCAGCTCCAAGGAAAAAGGCTGCTAAAAAAGCAGCCCCGAAAAAAGCCGCTCCCAAAAAAGCCGCTCCTAAAAAAGCTGCTAAGAAAGCTGCTCCAAAGAAGGCTGCTCCTAAAAAAGCTGCTCCAAAGAAATCAGCTCCTAAGCCACCAGCACCACCGCCCATGGAAGAACCAATGGCTGCTGAAACTTCATCAGGCATGGAATCTTCATCCGAAGGAAACGGTATGCCCTCCTCCGGTGGTATGTAATTTTATTTATGAAGATTTTTTAAGCCGCTTGGAACACCACGCGGCTTTTTTTACGTCACCAAATCATGGCTCATTCCAGCGCAAACAAAAAGCCATCCTAACCGCGGCGTCAGGATGGCATTGAGGAATCGTGTTCTTGTAAGTTTATATTCTAAAATGTGCAAAAGCTTTGTTGGCTTCGGCCATTCGATGAGTATCTTCTTTTTTCTTAAATGCAGCGCCTTCACCTTTACTGGCTGCAACAATTTCGTTTGCCAACTTATCAGACATGCTGCGACCATTTCTCTCGCGGCTGTAACGGATCAGCCATTTCATGCTCAGAGAAATTTTTCTATCGGCACGCACTTCGGAGGGTATTTGGAACGTAGCCCCGCCAATTCGACGGCTACGAACTTCAACAGCAGGTGTCACATTTGCGAGCGCCTTTTTCCAAATTTCATAGCCATCTTCACTGGTCTGCTTGTTCACTTTCTCTAAGGCATCGTAAAAAATATCGTAGGCTGTGCTTTTTTTGCCTTCCCACATAAGGTTATTTACAAAACGTGTGACAAGTTTGTCGTTAAATCTGGGGTCAGGTGCTAAAGGGAGTTTTTTTGCTTGTGCTTTGCGCATGAGTTATATAAAATTTGCCGAAGGCGTCCCTTCGGGATTTGTTGAATTATTTTTTCGTCCCGGCTTTTTCTCTTTTAGTGCCGTATTTGGAGCGGCTTTGTTTACGGTCTTTTACCCCTGCAGTATCCAATGATCCTCTCACAATATGATAACGCACACCTGGCAGATCCTTCACACGACCTCCACGGATCAACACAATTGAGTGTTCCTGCAGGTTATGTCCCTCACCAGGAATATAAGCGATTACCTCTACTTTATTCGTTAAACGAACCTTCGCTACCTTACGTAAAGCCGAGTTGGGTTTCTTAGGAGTCGTTGTGTACACACGCGTGCAAACACCTCGACGTTGAGGGCAGCTATCCAACGCCCTTGATTTACTTTTTGCCCTTATAATATCTCTTCCTTTGCGTACTAACTGCTGAATTGTAGGCATTCTGACCTTTTAATTTTAGGACGGCAAAGGTAGGGGAAAGATTTTAGATTTTTTATTTAAGATTTTAGATTTTTTAAGCCTGGGAAGAGAGATTTTGTGCTGTGATTGCGTGGGGTCTTCACACTTTCCACATCCATCCATATTTGTCCTCCCTCCTGCCTTCGCGAATATCCGTAATCCAGTTTCTCAAAAGGGGCGCCGTTTTCCATTTATCCGTGTCGAATTCCATTATGTAGTCTTTGTACTTCAGTTCCTGGATCAATGCAATCGTCGCCGCGGTGCCAGTGCCAAATATCTCCTCTAATGTGCCCAGTTTGTAGGCGTCAAGTATTTCATCAATATTGATTCTCCTTTCCTCAACCGGTAGTCCCATCTCTTTTAATAGTGTGATCGCACTACTGCGGGTTACCCCCGCCAGTATACATCCATCTTCCGTTGGAGTGACCACGGTTCCGTTGAGAATAAAAAATACGTTCATCATCCCTACTTCCTGCAGCCACTTGTGTTCAAATGCATCGGTCCACAAGACCTGGTCGTAGCCAGTTTGCTTTGCTTCCGTGGCCGCCAGCATACTTCCTCCGTAATTACCGGCATTTTTTGCATACCCTACGCCTCCCGGAGCGGCCCTCGTGTACTTTTCCTCCACAGCAATTTTCATCGGCTCGGCATAATAAGGTCCCGTTGGACTTAGCATTACAAGAAATTTATAATTATCAGACGGTTTCACGCCAAGTGCGGTGTCTGTAGCAATCATCAATGGACGTATGTATAAAGAATGATTTTGCTTTGACGGTATCCACTCCTTATCCAGGTCAATCAATTGTCGTAGACCTTCAATGAAAATTTCTTCCGGGATTTCCGGCATGTTCATTCGCGCCGCCGAAAGATTAAAACGATGGAAATTTTCACGAGGTCTGAAGATAAAGGCGTTTCCTTGCTGGTCCTTATATGCCTTCATGCCTTCAAAAATAGCTTGCCCATAATGTAAAGCCGAAAGCGATGGCTCGAGCAACAGGGACTGATAAGGTTTTATTTCAACATTTGTCCATTCGCCATTGCGATAGTCAGCCTCAAGCATGTGATCGGTGAAATACTTGCCAAATGGAATATTTTCAAGATCCAGATCCTCCAGTTTACTTCGTTTTGTTTTTGTGATTGAAATATCCATAGCCTCAATCATAAATAAGTTATTTTGCAGGCAAAGAAACGAAAAAAAAGCTGACTCATTTCCAGGCATCATCACCCATGACACTGAATAATATTGAACTGAATTCAACCCTTCTCAGGGAAATGTATAGAAATTCTTTGGTAGAAGTAGGTGACAAAACCCACCGGAAAGTTTTGACTGAATTGCCCCCCATAGAGGTGATCAAAAAAAAAGACCCGGAGCACGAATGGAAATATTTAGGAGAGTTTAAAAAAAATATTTTGATGATCGTTCGCTATCCGACGGTCACCTATTTGCCGGACGAACAGTTGAATTTTTTGACATCTATTCTCGCAGCCTGCAAATTAAGCCTGGGGGACGTCGCAATTGTAAATATTTTAAATGCGCCACCGGCCTTTTATAAGGATGCCATGGAGAAATTTAGAAGCACGACCACCATCCTGTTTGGAATAACGCCCCAGGAGTTTGAAATGCCAGTTAATTTCCCGGAGTTCCAGGTGCAGCGTTTTAATAACTGCACTTTTTTGCATACGCCAGGGCTTGAGAGCCTGGAAGCCGACAAAGTTCTGAAAAGCAAGCTGTGGGTTTGCCTAAGGAGAATGTTTAGCCTTTCTTAATGCCACAGCCAGTCAGGTCGAATAATCACTAATTAATAATTGGATACGAAATCAAAAAATCCATGAGGCTTATTTTCGCTACCAATAATCAGCACAAAATAGACGAGATCCGTTCAGCAATTGGCGAAAAATCTTCTTTAGAAATTGTCACCTTGAAGGAAGCCGGAATTGATACGGATATTCCTGAGCCATACGATACACTTGAGAGAAATGCGAGCAATAAATCCAGAACGATTTATGAGTTGATAAAAATGAATCCAATCCCGATAGCGATGGGGACGATCGGATGTTTCAGCGAAGACACTGGTCTTGAAGTAGAGACTCTGAATGGCGAGCCTGGAGTGAAAAGTGCAAGGTATGCTGGTGAAGAAAAATCTTTTGATAAAAATATTGAGAAGCTTTTGAAAAAGCTTCAGGGAAGCACTAATCGCAAGGCGAGATTCAGAACTATCATTTCGCTACAAATAGATGGAAAAGAAATTCTGTTTGAAGGAATCTGTAAAGGGGTAATCATTTCGGAAAAGAAAGGCAAAGCTGGCTTTGGATATGATCCCGTATTTGTGCCTGAAGGAGCTATTCATACATTTGCTGAAATGAGTTTGGAAGAAAAGAACTTATTCAGTCACCGGAAAAAGGCAATCGACAAACTAGTAGCCTATTTGTCTAAGGAAGGATTTTCAGACACTTGAGCAAAATCAAAAAATTTGAGCACACTACGCAACCAAATTATTTCAGAAAGCGACTTGATACAGGGGTGCCTGGCAGACGACCGGCGGATGCAGGAGGAGTTGTATCGCCGTTTTTCGCCAAGAATGTATGGAGTCTGCCTGCGGTACGCCGGCAATGCAGAAGAGGCACAGGACATCTTGCAGGAAGGTTTTATCAAGGTGTATAAAAAATTAAACAGTTACCGCGGAGAAGGCAGCTTTGAAGGATGGATACGTCGAATCTTTGTCAATACAGCCATTGAGCATTTCAGGCGGAAAACGTACCAGCAGCCTATTACCGATCAACATGAAAATACAGTAGAAGGCAAAAATCTATCTGTGTTGGATAACCTGGCTGAAAAAGACATCATGAAGCTGATACAGGAACTCTCGCCCGGCTATCGAACAGTGTTTAACTTATATGTTGTGGAAGGCTATACGCACAAAGAGATCGGGGATATGTTGAACATAAGCGAGGGCACCAGTAAATCCCAGCTGTCAAGAGCCAAAGTGATATTGCAGGATATGGTGAGAAGATTTCTTGACGAACGTAAGAGGTAGTGATATGAGTGAAGAACTGAAAAAAAAATTACTTAACTATGAAGTCAGCCCGCCCGGAATAGTGTGGGACAAAATAGCTGACGCCCTGGATGAAGAGATCACCGCTGGGTTCCCTCGACAATTGTATGAAGCAGAAGTGATGCCTCCTTCCGGGACGTGGAGCAACATCGCGTCTGCATTGGAGAATGTGAAAGACGAATTCCCTGCTAAGCTCTATGATCTTGAGGTCAACCCGCCGGCCGATGCGTGGCCACAAATTTCCGAAGCTCTTGACGAAGAAAATCGTGTCCCCCAGATTCCGACAAAAAGAAAGATCATTCCCATTGTGCGCTATGCCATAGCTGCTTCTATCATTGCCGCTGTTGCCCTGGGAACATTTAAATTGCTGAATCAAAAGACAGCAGAGCGTGGCGTTGCCAACAAAACAGTTCTTCCTAAAAATACTACGCCAAATATCATCCAGCCTCAACGCCAGGACAATTCTGCTTTGCAGCCCCTACCTTCCGAGAGTAATAATTTGCCGAAAGAAAGAGTTATTGTGGCAAAGACAAATTCTGAGCTGAAAAGAAGATTACCTCAAGCAGGCTACATGACCCAGACTGTAAATCCGGCTGCCATTTCGGTTAGCTCACTGGCCGCTACGTTTCAAAAGGCGAGTCTAAGTGGCGAAGTTCCGGGAAATTGCTCACTGATCTCTGATGCTGACCGCTACCTGATGTTCATCAATCCCGATGGCTACCTGATCCGGATATCAAAAAAATTGGCGGAAACCCTCGGATGTATTTATACAAATCGTAACTCCGAAGAATTCAACCAGTGCCAGGAGCAAATAAAAAAATGGAGAGATAAAATTGCACAGTCTCCCGCAAGCTCTTCGCCTGATAATTTCATGGATATTCTTGACATCATCAAGTCGGTTCAGGATAAGGAACTCTGAGCATTTGCCGGTTTCCTTTAATTTTATCAGAAACCCGCGGCATGGCAAGAGTAAAGATTGATCTACCAAAAAACTTTTCTTTTGAAGTGATTATTCCAATCCGCATTACTGATCTGAATTACGGCAATCATGTTGGCAACGATACAATATTATCGATCCTTCATGAGGCGAGAGTTCAATACTTCAAATCGTTTGGATATGGAGAATTGGACTTTGGAGGCCTGGGATTGATCATGAGCGACGTAGCCATCGAATTCAAGAGTGAAATTTTTTACGGTGAAAGAATCATCGCTTCTGTTACCGCAAGTGAATTTTCAAAAGTTGCTTTCGAGGTCTATTACAAACTGGAAAAAGTTCACCAGCCACAAAGCGACAAAAGGAGTGTTGTTGCAATCGCAAAAACCGGCATGGTATGTTATGACTACTCATCAAAAAAAATTGCAGCAATTCCCACCGAAGTAAGACAGACGCTGGAATCAGCCCTCCGACCTAATTAATTCGCGTAATTGCCTATTGCCTATTGCCAATTGCCGATTGCCCATTGTCATTGATTCCATATCCTCCAACTGTCCTCGGCCTGGTAAACAAGCATATCATAACCGTTTTGAATCGCAGCCCCCTGTTCTTCCCCTTTCTTAAGAAATAAAGTTTTTTCAGGATTATAGACCAGGTCAAAAAGAAAATGTCGCCGCGTCAATAAATGGTAAGGTAAAGGTGGTGCCTCGGCAACCTTAGGATACATGCCGAGAGGAGTTGTATTTATAATCAGCGTGTTTTTTTCCATCACCTCAGGTGTCAATTGTTCGTAGGAAAGATTTTTTAGAGACGGATAACGGGATACATATCCGTAATGGATCCCGATTTTCCTCAATACAAATTCAACCGCTTTGGCAGCGCCACCTGTTCCAAGTATCAATGCAGTTTTGTGTGAAGGATCGAGTTTGTGGCGCAATGACCTTTCGAAACCTGTGACATCAGTGTTGTATCCGATCAATTTGCCATCGACGATCTTCATACAGTTACATGCTCTCGTCTGTTTGACGAGTTCATCCTTATCACTTAGATACTGCAAGACAGTTTCCTTGTGGGGAATCGTCACGTTCAGGCCTCGTAAGTCAGGATTATCGGCGAGAAGCTTAGGAAGCTCCTGGATATCTGCTAATGGAAAATTTTCATAGCGGCAATTTTCTATTCCTTCCTTCTTAAATTTTTCAGTAAAATAATTTTTGGAGAAAGAATGTGACAAAGGATAACCGATCAGTCCGAACAGGAGCATCAGCTTTTGTGATTTAAATATAAACTGAACGTATCGCCCCGTAAACCAATACGCATCGCCTCCAGGGGCAATACTTCCGAAGGAGCGATGTTGCCCAGATTGACATTACATCCCAACAATTCAATAAAATAAAGTTGCTGGCCTTTTTGAGGAGCTTCCCAGACAATTTTTTCCTGGGGTATTTGTGTCAGGATCTCCTGCACCAGACCTTCCCTAACCTCGCCACTACCGCGATAAATGCCAACGTTACCGGCTTCCCTGGCTTCAGCAATTACATAAGTAGCACCGGAGTTCAACTCCGCCCGCATCAGTTCTATCCATTTGTATGGCGGTATGATGTGTTCTGCATCTTTACTCCCCACTTCACTCAATACGGTCCCATATTTTGTCAGCTTTTCTATATACCCGCATTTCTCAGCGTGGGGAATAGTTATAGAGCCGTCGCTGACTTCCATATAGTGAACGCCAAAATCCTTGCATACCTGGATATAATCATCAAACTGGTCACGAATAAGAAATGCTTCAAACAAGGTGCCGCCAAAATAAATAGGTATGTTGTAGGAGCTATAGACCTCCAGTTTATCTTTCAATCCGGGAGTGACAAAAGAGGTTCCAAAGCCGAGTTTGACAATGTCTACATGGGGATGAGAGACACTTAAAAAATTCTGAGTTTCGTTAACACTTAATCCTTTATCCATTACCATCGTAATACCAGCAGCCCGGGGTTTTAAATGACGCTCGGGAATTTGCGTTAGATTAAAATTCATCTGAAGTATTTTTTTAAGCGGCGCAAAAATAAGAAAGTAGGTTCAAGGAACAAGGCGCAAGGTACGAGGCACAAGAATATGCAAAGGGAGCAAACAGAGAATGCGATACAACTTTAGTTCTGATTCACAGGCTTTGTGCTTCGATTCAAAGTCCTTTGCATCGCAATCGTTCCATTGATCACATCACCATTTATACAGGATCCTAGTATGGTCTTAGATTGATTTGTTACGTTTGAATTTTGCCAGAATATCGACAACTTGTTGATTTTGGAGAATAGAGGGGTTGAGTTCAACAAATCTCTTTAACATTCGTGGAGCTTTTTCCATTGCTCTTTCGAGGTAGAGAATAGCTTCTTTTGATCGGCCCATCGCAAATAAGATATTGCTCAGGTAAAACATGAATAAAGGTTTGCCCTGTGTCACCTGCAAGGCCGCCATCACCTGCTCTCTGGCTTCGTCCAAAAAATCTGCCTTATACAAACAGCGGATCAATGCTTCCCACCCGGATAAATTTTTTGGGCGAACACGCACCGCATTTGAAAGATATTGAATCGCCTCTTTAAAAGCGCCGACCTGGAATTTACATTCGCCCATTAAGAGGTTATACTCTGGCTGAAGACGATGAATTTTTAGGGCATTATCCAATTGTTTGATTGCGCTCTCCCACTGGCCTTCGTTATAATAGGTGCATGCTATTTTATAGAAGATCTTGCTTTCCTCGGCATTCATATGTGATGCCTTTCTATAGTAAAATCTCGCCTGCGCATAGTTGTGCAACCTGTCGTAACAATGACCAATCGCCTCAAAGATCACGTCCTCTGGCTTGGACAATTCCAACACTTTTTCCAAAGCCTCGATCGCGTCTCTAAATTTTCGCAAACGAATGTAGGCATCACCCATATTGCGGTATGCGTAGTCAAATTTTTCGTCAATGGTTATGGCGTACTGGTAGGCATCGATCGCCTTTTCAAAAAGCTTTAATCCCTGGTAAGCAGCGGCAAGGTTGAACCAGGCCAGTTCATTGTAAGGAAAATCATCAATTATCTTTATATGGAGTTTGATGCTTGCCTCGTTGTTACCCGTAAAGTCCGTCCAAAAGCAAATTTTGTAAAGGGCTTCTTCATTGTTTGGATCTTGCTCCAGGATCAACTTTAAACAGTCAAATACCTTATCGAATTCTTCATAATCATCATAAACATCGGCTAGCTCAAACAACAATTCGATTCTTTCTTCTCCTTCAAACGAGTGCAGGGCCATTTCAAGTAATTCCACTGCCTTTTCCTGTTGGTCAAGAGCCAGCCATGCATCGGTTTTTAAAATGTAAAGGTTGATGTCACCGCCATCGAACAGCTCAGCCTGCTCCAAAATCTTTAATGCGTCCTGGTAGCGCCTTAAAGAAAGTAAAATGTCGGCTTTTTTTATGAGGAGTGAGGAGGAAAAAGGGTATTGCTCTGAACCAAATTCTGCCGCTTCAAGAGCCTTTTGAAGATCTGCTTTCTCGTCAAAAAACTCAACGATCTTCTCAAAGGCTTCTTCGTCGAGGAACTTATGGCTGCGGCCCGTTTTGAGGTTGTCATATTGCCTTAGCAGCTCATTTATTTCTTCTTTATTTTCCCGATATGGATTTTCTTTCATGAAATCAGCAGTTTAGGAAAGTTACCATATAAAAATAAAAATTCACAGGTTTCCGTAACATTTTTTACTTTTTGTCGTTAAATAAATATTAAAAGATGTGACGGACGGTTTGATTTATGATTATTTTTGTTTTTAATTTTGTAAGGAATGTCAATTAACCAATCAACCATACTACTCATTGCGAGAAGATGTACAGCTTTTTTCTTGCTGGCAGCATCTGCAATCAGTGCCTTTGCGATTTTGGGCGACAAGGGAAGAACACCGAGGAACCATTCCTTTCTTTCAAATCAACATCTCACGATAAATACCGCTAGTTTCTCATTAAAATCAAACTATAATTTTAGAGGAAGTCAAATTATCAACACTGCCAGATCAAGTGAGTATATTGACCTCAATACTACGATCACCTATCAAAAAGGAAACACGACTTACATAGTGCCTCTGAAGAAAAAGATTTTCATCACGACCAGCAACGCTGGATTTACTATCAATCACTAATTTACTTACCTGAACCTTTAGTTTCCTGGTACGTCATTACTCTGAAGCCTGATTTCGGCAAATCGAATTTTGCTACAGGCACCGGGTCAAAGCTTATTTTTGAAGCACTGAAAGTCACTTTGTTTTTGCTAAGGGTTGACTCGTATTCTAAAGCGATCCCCGGAAGTGATCTGTTGCTATACTGGAAGTCCCGGCTTTCAGGAATTAATTCTTTGGTGAAATAAACAGTAAAACTTTCTCCATTTTTTAATTTTCCGATCGCCTTTTGGCAATTATATCCGGCGATGGTCTTATAATCATTTTCATAAGTAAACGAGACACTGTCATATTTTTGATTGGCTTCAATCCAATCAGCCGGCGTCATGTTGATCATGTACTTCTTGTCGCCATATTCTTTCAATACCGTTACCTTCCCCGTTCGTCCATCGATAATGGTTGATTGAGTGCCGTAGACACTTACGAGTTCAGAACGACTCAATTTTCCTTTGATATAAATGGTGTTAGTGGCCCCATCAAAACCATCGGCCAATTTGGGGTTAGGGTCATTTGTATTTACGGTGACGTTGTAAACAATGCTTCCTTCTGAAAATTTTCTCTGGGCAAAGGTCTGAATGAAAGAGAACAGGGCGAATCCAAATACTATTACGATCTTTCCTTTCATTAGCGGTACAATTATTTTTTGACAGTTAGAAGACGCGGCAAATTAGTGAATTAGTTGCTTTTTCCGCTTGGGGGAACACAGGCAAGTGTCTTAGCGCCGGTTGCCCTTTTGCTGGATCTCTTTTATTTTTTTCTGCTGGGCCTGCATTTGTTCCATTCGCTCCTGCCACTTCGATTTGGCCTTGGGCTTCCTCCGGGTTTCTTCCATTTTGGCCAATATTTTATCATGATCGATAATATAGTTTTGAATCACGAACTGAAGACCGAGCGTAATGAGATTTGAAACGGTGTAATACCACGTCAGAGCAGAAGGAAGGCGATTAAAAATAAATAAAAGAAAAAATGGAAAAATGTAGGGCATGTATTTCATCACCGGGTTCGATTGATCAGGCGACATGCTCATGCTGTATACAGAAATTAGAAAGCTGGTTATGACAGCAGTGAGAGTAAACAAGCTTAGGTGATCGCCCAGGATATAGCTTATGATCGGAATGTTTCCGAAATGAATCACCTTGTCGGCGGCTGAAAGATCCGGAGCCCACAAAAAGCTTTGGCCGCGCAGGGTTATACTCGAACTAAAGAAACTATATAACGCGAAGAAAATGGGAATTTGCAGAAGTGCCGGAATACAACCACCCAAAGGATTTACTCCTGCCTCGCGGAATAATTTCATTTGTTCGACACTCATCTGTTGCTGATCGTTTCCGTATTTCTCTTTCAGCTTGGCTATTTCAGGTCTCAGCACTTTCATCTTCGCTCCGCTCAGGTAGCTGCTGTAAGTAAGGGGGGAAATGACCAAACGAATAATGAAAGTCAACAAGGCGATGGCCAATCCCAGGCTAGTGCCGCTCAAACTCCTGATAAAATCAAAAACAGGCATAACAACAAACCTGTTAATCGGTCTCACAAAGGCGTAAGCTCCTTGCCCGAGGTTGATCAGCTTTTCAAAATGCATGTCATGTTGCTTGAGCATCTTGAAATCTGCAGGCCCGTATAAAATACTGAACGGTACCGAAACAGAACTGGCAACGGGTAGCTGTAATTTCATATTCGCAATGGATTCCATCACCGTTTTTGCAGTATCTGCCGGAATGAGCCATTCCATTCTCCCTGATGAAAAATTATTTTTTGCTACCAAAAAAGTGTTGAAGAAGCGTTGCCTGACACCGATCCATTTTACAGGCTTATCAAAATCCTTGCTGCTGCGGCGGCCGATGGTGTTATAGTCAAAGTCGCCCTCCATGATGTAGCCCACCTGGGTGTTTTGTTTTTCAAAACTCAGATCCGATTCCTGTTGAACGGCCTTGTATTGCCAGGTCAAATTCAGGTTTCCCTGGCTAAGTAATTTGTCTGCACCGTTCATTTGTATAGTGAAATCGATCATGTAGTCGTCCGGCCTCACAAGAAATTGATGTTGTAGAGAGGGACCCGAACTGTCCGGCCTCAATGTATACTTAATAAGGTGACTGTGATCAGCATTTTCTATTGCCGTATCTAGACGAAAATTTAAGTCGGAAATATAGGCGCTTGCATTTGGCCCAGTATTGATGGTGTAGTCAATTTTATCAAAATCAGTGCTCGCAAGTTTTACAGGACTACTGTCGCGTCCGTTAAATTTTTTTAGCTCAATTTTTTTTGGTTGACCGCCTTTACTGCTAAATGTAATCTTAAAGACATTGTTTTCGACGGCAAATAAGCGCTCTGAATCAATTGTTGCTTTTTGAAAACTGCCTCCGGATTTCACCCTCGCTATTGAATCATTTTTTGCAGACTCGGACTTCAGCGCCGTCGTATCAATTTTTGGCTTATTCGCGTTTGCAATTGAATCCTGTCTTGCTTTTTCTTTGCGAAAGGCTGCCTGTTCCTTGCCCGTATACCAAAAATATCCAACAAATAAAAGAGCAAGCACCAAAAAACCAATAATCGTATTGCGATCAAAATTCATTCATTATTTTTTAAGAAGGGCAAAGATAAGCGTTTCAGTCCGCAGTATTCTGTCGAAGGTCGATAGCTCGCACAATGAAAAAGCCACAAAATTTTTTTAGAATTACAAGGCCACTTAATGAAGCATTACATATTACGGTGAGAGTATTTTATTTCTTTTTCGACCTGACTAGGCAAATCTGGTAAGCCAGTTATACATTTCTTTTTTGTGAAGCGTTTTTCAACCGCCGGATCACTAGATCACTTCGCTGTGAAAGACGGCATTTTTTACTACGTCTCTTTTTTCATGAAATTCTTTTGCTGCTTTCACAAAATGGACGAACAACGGTGCTGGTCGCTCCACTGTACTCTTCAACTCAGGGTGATATTGCACGCCAATAAAGAAGGGATGATTCGGTAGCTCGGTGATCTCGACCAAGTTCGTGTCAGGATTGATACCACTCGCAATCATGCCATGTCTTTCAAACTGATCAAGATACCAGTTATTGAATTCGTAGCGGTGACGATGACGTTCGCTAACGCGAAGAGCACCATAAACCCTGTGGGCCAGTGATCCCTGCTTTATATCACAAGGATATGCACCCAGTCGCATGGTGCCCCCTTTCATGGTAATCTTCTTTTGCTCTTCCATCATATCGATCACGGCATCTTTTGCTTCGGGCATCATTTCAGTAGAATGTGCTTCTTTGATCCCTAACACATTTCTTGCAAATTCAATCACGGCCATTTGCATGCCTAAACAAATTCCAAAAAACGGCAATCCTGTTTCCCTTGCATATCTTACAGCCGATATTTTTCCTTCAATTCCACGATTGCCAAAACCTGGCGCTACCAACAATCCGTCCAGGCCGCTCAACTTTTCACCAACATTTTCCGGGGTGATAAATTCAGAGTGAATGTATTGTACTTGCACTTTGCACTCATTCATCGCGCCGGCATGAACGAAGGACTCAAGGATTGATTTATAAGCGTCCTGCAGTTCCACGTACTTACCGATGAGGCCAATTGTAATTTTTGCTTTCGGATATTTCAATTTATCCAGGAACTCCTTCCACTTTGAAAGTTCGGGCTCATGGTAATCTTTCACCTGCAGCTTCTTCAAGACGATCAGGTCAAGTTTTTCATGCATCATCACGAGCGGTACCTCGTAAATTGTGTTTGCATCAGCCGCTTCAATAACAGCTTCTGGTTTTACATTACAGAACAGGGCAATTTTCCTTTTTATCTCCAGGTTCAAAGGCTGCTCGGTTCGACAAACAATCACGTCAGGAAACACTCCACTTTCACTTAGCATTTTTACCGAGTGTTGCGTGGGCTTAGTTTTTAACTCCTTGGCCGCTTTCAAATAGGGTATGAGGGTAAGATGCACTACCAACAGATCCTCTTCCGGCAGCTCCCATTGCAATTGACGAACCGCCTCGATATAGGGCAGGCTTTCGATATCACCGACGGTACCGCCGATCTCGGTGATCACAACATCATAATTTCCGGACTTGCCCAGTTCTGTCATCCGGCGTTTTATTTCGTCGGTAATATGGGGGATGACCTGAACTGTTTTTCCAAGATAAACTCCTTCTCTTTCTTTGGTAATTACGGTTTGATAAATACGGCCTGTGGTTACATTGTTTGCCTGGGAGGTGTAGATATTCAAAAAACGTTCGTAGTGGCCAAGATCGAGATCAGTTTCAGCTCCGTCTTCTGTAACATAGCATTCGCCATGTTCATACGGATTTAGCGTGCCCGGATCGACGTTGATATAGGGATCAAACTTCTGAATGGTAACCCGCAGCCCTCTTGCCTGCAGCAATTTGGCGAGCGAGGCCGCAATAATTCCCTTACCCAATGAAGAAGTAACGCCGCCGGTAACAAAAATGTACTTGACCATAATACCCTCCAACCCGCGTTTGCGGGAGAGTTTTAAAATTTTAAAAAAAATATTTTTTGCACAAGCTCCATAACATAATTCAGCATCGTTGTGTCACTCCCGCCCGAATGTACCGTTCGGTAAGAGCGGGCACTTGTACGTCCGGTAACTGCTCAGCAAAAATTTCAGTAAACTTTCTCTAATTTGACCAGCGGAAATCCCGAGGTTGTCGGGATATGGAGGTCGTACAAAACTAATCGAAATTTCTGTTTTTTTAAAAAACTTATCCAGTAACTGTGGATAAAAGCAACGCCCAAATAGCAGGAGAAAATTTTCTATGAACCTAAACACTTTATGGCGCTCTACTTTCAACAAAACCGTTCCGTGGAATCACTTTTTAAGGTACCAACCAGGTGAAGCCTTCCGCTGATGCAATGGAAGTAGCAAAAAAAACTTTACCCTACAACAATACAAAAGCCTCCGCTTTCTGCAGAGGCTTTACTTTTAGTGTAGTTCAGCAAATTATTTGACAGACACTGGCACCTCCAGGTTCTCCCACACAAGGGCAAATCCTTCTTTGTCGACCCTGTAGGTCATGCGCTCACTAAAACTCTTTGACTTTTTTGGTTTAACATTCACACGCAGTACATCCTTTGCAGGATCTTCTGTAGTAGAGCCATCCATTTTTACTCCCCACTGGCCTGTTTGAGAATTGAAAATAATCGCCCATTCCTTTTCGCCCGGAATAGCATAAAGACTGTACTTTCCTGCTTTCAACGATTTTCCTTCTACTTTAATATCCTTGTCCGTTTCAAAAATGGTGGCCTCGTTTGCTCCTGCTCTCCAAACTTTGTCGTAAGGAACCAATGCACCCCAGATCTGTCTCCCTTTAACTGCCGGGCTGCTGTAGTTAATCGTAATGGATGCTCCATCTACCTTACCGGTTGCCGTTGCAGGCGGACTCGGCCTGTTTGATTTATCACCTTGCGCCAGCACGGCGGAAGATAAAAATAGTCCAGCTACTGCCAAAACCAGGCATTGAATAATCGCTAGTTTTTTCATGATAGTAATAGTTTCGTTGTTAATTATTTTTTGTTTGGATAAAGTTACTGATTTACCCAAATGTGAAAGTGAAGGGAAAATGAACTTTTAAAGTCAGTTATTGTCCGAGAGGCGTTTTGTCTGACAATAAACGAACTTTGATCGCGTAAAAAAAGCGCATATGCCTAAAACAACAAACGAGACTTTTTCGATCCATGGAGAACAGCTGCTCAAAAAAATAAAAGAACTTGTTAATGAAGGGAACGTCCGCAAGATCACGATCAAAGACAAGACCGGGAAAGAGTTAATGACCTTTCCGTTGACGGTTGGAGTTGTCGGCGCCGTCTTTGCCCCTGTACTCGCAGCCGTAGGTGCACTTGCAGCCTTGGTAGGCGAATGTACTATCATGGTCGAAAAAGAAGAAGCGTAACCTGGATGTCAGTGTTGACAATTATTCTTTAATTCCTATTTTTCACAATCCATTGTTAAAACAGATTTCTTTTTCCATTGTCAGAACCTTTCTGCATCTTGGATGAGCTCACGACAACCGCAAAAAAAATAATGGAATAATTACCAGCATAAGTTCTGTATTTTTGCAAAAAAATATCCCATGAATATTTTTGTTGCCGGTCTACCATACGATCTTGACGATGCTGAACTGGAAGAAATATTCGAAAAATTTGGCAAGG
Organism: Bacteroidota bacterium; assembly: GCA_005883765.1. GTDB lineage: Bacteria > Bacteroidota > Bacteroidia > Chitinophagales > Chitinophagaceae > VBAU01. The sequence goes on along the minus strand of VBAQ01000068.1, from coordinate 1,827 downwards.
TCAATTCCGCCAAAGTTGCAATGGACCGAGAAACAGGCAAAAGTCGCGGGTTTGGATTTGTCGAAATGCCCGTCGAAGCCGAGGCTAAAGATGCTATTGAAAGCCTGAACAATATTTCATTGGGTAAAAAACCTTTGATAGTAAAAGCGGCAGAAGATCGGCAAGGCGGCGGCAGCGGAGGTGGCGGCTACAGAGGTGGCCAAAAAGGTGGCGGTTACAATAAATACGGCAACGACAGAAATCGCCGGAGATTCTAATGGCTACTCGAAGCATAAGCGACTAAATAAGCGGTCATTTTAGAGCTAATATTGCCTCAGTTCTTTTAGAGCCAAGCTCTTCACTTCTCTTCCCCGGTGATGAACCGCCCACAATTATTTTTACTTTGCCAGGATTAAAGACAGGCCTGCCATTGGAATCTATTAATGTCAGGAGATCTGTTGTAATATTGAAACTCACCGTTCGTGATGCGCCTGGTTCAAGCGTAATCCTTTTAAAACTTTTCAAAGCAAATAACGGCGCGTAGCTGATACCTTCATGCGTCATATAAAGTTGTACTACTTCATCGCCCCAGTATTTTCCTACGTTGGTAACCATTACCTGGGCCTGGACCGATTCATTTTTATTGATAGCTGGTTTTGATAACTTCAAATTGCTGTATTTGAAATTTGTGTAGCTCATCCCAAAACCAAAGGGGTACAATGCATCTCCCTTAAAGTAACGGTAGGTCCTATTTGCCATTGAATAATCATCAAATGGAGGAAGATCATTATCGCTTTTGTAAAATGTCACAGGCAATCTTCCTGAAGGATTGTAATCACCAAACAAAACATCAGCAACCGCCTGGCCCGCAGCCTGTCCACCGTACCATGCATTTAGGATGGCTCGAATATTTTCCGCTTCCCACGGTATCGAAATAGCACTTCCGGTCATCATCACAAAAATCACCGGCTTACCTGTTTCCTTTAAAGCTTTTAAAAAAATCGTTTGCACGGCTGGCAAAGCAATTGTCGTGCGATCGCCTCCGCTGAATCCCTGCTGACTCACTCGCATCTCTTCTCCCTCAAGTCGCGGAGAAATTCCTCCAACATAAATCAACACATCGGCGTCCTTGACGCTATCAATTAGCTTGCTAAATTCAGGATGGGTTGTATCAACGAAATTTGTTCCTCTGGAATAAAAAATTTCTGTAGAGTTACCCAACTTATCTTTCAGTCCCTGCAAAACAGTTATTACAACCGAGGGCTGACCATTGTAATTTCCCAACTGCGTATTTGCATTGTCCGCATTGGGACCAAGTAGGGCAATTTTTTTTATGCTCCTGCTCAGAGGCAATAAATTATTTTCGTTGCGAAGTAACACGATAGACTCTTTCGCCATCTTCAACGCGTGATCCTTGTGCGGCTTGCTTTCTAAAGCGGTGATAGGTATCTGTGCATATTTTACCATTTCAACGCGATCAAACATCCCTAATCGAAAGCGAATGGTAAATAGCCTCTTTAATGAAACATCGAGATCTCTTTCACTCAGCTTTCCATCCTTTACAGCCTTCACCAGAGATTTGTAAGTAATATTCCCGCATTCCACATCAGTTCCGTGCAACACTGCATTTGCGGCAGCATCTTCGGCCGTAGAATCTGTTTTGTGTCTTTGCCAAAAATCATCAATTGCCCCACAGTCTGAAGTAGCATAGCCGCTAAACCTCCAATCATTCCGCAAAATTTTTATCATTAATCTGTCGCTGCCACAGCAAGGCTGACCTGCATAGGCATTGTATGCACACATCACACCGGCTACCCTTGCATTCACAACCAACTCATGAAACGCTGG
>VBAQ01000272.1 GCA_005883765.1 Bacteroidota bacterium | reverse complement strand
TCTGCTACAATACTATGCGGCATTTTTTTGATCTATTCAAGAAACACAAAGGCTCAAACCGCCTCAGCTAATCTTAGCAATTCGATATTATCGGGAATCAGCAATAAAGGAGCGAACAAAGAAAAACCATATGTCACTGCCGGTGACCGAACTTATATCATCGGCACAATGAATGGAGATTTTCCTGATATTGGCAGTCATGTAAGCGGGGAAATGGGTGGCGTATGGATGCATCCAATTAAACTGTTGGATGGCTATTACCTTAAACTTACAGACTTAGCTTCGAGACAAGAACATTGGTTATCTGATGCAGATGAATTTGTAAACTATCCTTATGGGAATGTATTTGAATATCGCTCAGGTATTCAGGGTTTAGTTGTGCGAAGGATGCAGTTTTGTCCGGACAGACAACAGGGCGTTGTTATACAATATGAAATTTCGAACATAACCGACGAAATCAAAGACCTGAATGTTGAGTTTTTGGTAAAGACAGATTTGAGCCCAGTTTGGTTTTCAAAAGAAATGGGAATCCATGATTATAGCGATCACGCTATTTGGTCAAGAAAGGAAAATTGCTTCATTGCGGCCGATAGTCTTAATAACTGGAATGCAGCATGGGGCAGCTCACTGCCATCAATTGAGCAAGCAACGGGTATCAATAATTCGAAGAGTAATTCGCTGGGTCATGGAATTGCATGTTCGTCGGTATATCATTTAGCCGTCGATGCTCATTCCAATAAAAAAATAGTATTTGTTGTGGCAGGATCGACCAAAAGCCCGCAAGAAGCAATTCAAGCGTACAAATTCATCCTGCAAAATTATATTGACTTGCTGCGTAAAAAGAAAGCACTCTATGACACTATTTATAATCGTGCGAAAATTTCTATTCCTGACACCTCCTTATTACAAGTGTACAATTGGGTAAAAGTGAATATACAATGGCTTGTCAGGGACGTACCCGGCGTTGGGCGCGGGCTGTCTGCCGGCCTTATGGAATATCCGTGGTGGTTCGGCTGCGATAACACCTACGCCTTACAGGGGGTGATGGAAACGGGGGATTTTGAACTTGCAGAAGAAACCTTGAGACTCCTTAAAAATAAATCGAGCGAAAAGAATGGCAACGGCCGGATTCCTCACGAGATTTCGACGAACGGTGCTGTAGCTAATCCGGGTAATACACAGGAGACCGCACACTTTATTATGTGCGTCGAAAAACTGTACCGGTGGACCGGTGATGAGAAGTTTCTACGTGAAATGTATCCTACCATACAAGCCGGCTTGCATTGGTTGCTAACGGATCAGGATGCGAATCAAAATTTATTTCCGGAGGGCTATGGAATCATGGAAATATCAGGTTTGAATGCGGAATTGATCGATGTCGCTGTCTATACCCAGCAAGCACTCGTCGCCGCTTCAAAAATTGCGAAGATTCTAAATGATCAAGGAGCATCAAAACAATACAACGATTTAGCGATTACATTAAAAAATAAAATTAATACGCAGTTTTGGGATGAAAAAGACAGTTCGTACTGTGATTTTTTTGGTACCAAAGAACAAGCACTCACGGGAATTAGTGGAAGCATAAAACAACTAAGTCAAAACGGTGAGGCTGCTACCAGCGACAAGATTAGATATTTTCAAGATTTTCTCAAGAGCGTTTCGGAAATGCCGGACACGAGCCGCGGATGGCTAATAAATAAAAACTGGGTAACTAATACACCTCTCGAAACAGGCATTGCTCCATATAATATAGCAATTCCGGCTTTAGAGAATATCTATGATCACAATTTGGGTGAATACGGCCCCTATCTTTCAGCTGTTGAAGCAAAGCACATGATGACAATAGCAACAGGAGTTCAGGCCGTCGCTGAATACAAATATGGCCGGACTGATAAATCCCTTTATTATGTGAACCAAATTGTTAAAACTTTCAGTAGAGTTTTGCCAGGCTCTATTTCGGAAATGATGCCAGACTACGGGTGTTTCACGCAAGCTTGGACGAATTATGGGATTGTTCTTCCAATCATTAGTCACATTTTTGGTCTAAATCCCGATGCCTCACTAAAAAAAATAGAAATAGCACCCAA
>VBAQ01000271.1 GCA_005883765.1 Bacteroidota bacterium | reverse complement strand
CTTCGGCAGACTCGCCGGCAAAGAAAGTTACAAAACTAACTTCTCCATTGCCGGAGAGGTTTTAAGTTTTAGAACATGAAGATCCAGTTCTGGTCAATTGGGAAAAATCATGAACCATATGTAAAGCATGGCATCGAAGATTTTACCAGGCGCATCGGAAAATATTTTTCGGTGGAATGGAATATTGTCCCGGTCCCGAAAAATGCAGGAATGATGAGTGAAATGGATCTGAAAAAAAAGGAAGGTGAAATGATCCTTGATTGGCTGACAAAGGACGATTACCTGATAGCACTTGATGAAATTGGAAAGGAAATGAACTCAGAAAAATTGGCTCAATTTATCCAGGCGCGAGCCAATGAAAGCGTTAAAACCCTGGTGTTCCTGGTAGGCGGTGCGTTTGGACTCGATGAAGCAGTTCTCAAAAGAGCGAATTATAAATGGAGCTTGTCGAAATTAACTTTTCCACATCAACTAGCCAGGCTAATATTGGCCGAACAGGTATACAGGGCGTGCACGATAATTCGTAATGAGAAATACCATCATCGATAAACGGATTTCGGTCCCGATAGCTATCGGGATCTGGTTTCGGATTTTTAGAAACATTCTAACTCTTCCACATGGAACTTTCAATTACACTTATCATCATCATCGTCACCACTCTTGTCTCTATAAGTGGGTTTAGCAGTCAAAAGATCATTGACGATCTCATCTTTTATCCGCCTGCAGTTACTCAGCGAAGGCAATGGTGGCGCTTTTTTACCTGCGGTCTTATACATGCCGATTTTGGCCATTTAATTTTGAACATGTATGCGTTGTATATTTTTGGCGTGCCTGTAGAAAAGGCTTTCGTGAGCGTGAGCATTTTCGGGCGATACGGAAATCTTGTTTATTTATTGATGTATGTGTCTGCGTTAATTGTTTGTTTGCTCCCCACTTACAGAAAACACAAGAATAATTATTATTACCGAAGTCTTGGAGCCTCAGGGGCCGTCTCTGCGGTGGTTTTCTGTTTCATTTTATTATTTCCACTTCAGAAACTGGGATTGGTTTTTTTCCCCGTAATGATACCTGGCTTTATTTTCGGCACACTCTACCTTATCGTTTCAACGATTCTTGAAAGGAGATCTTCTGATAGAATCAACCACTCGGCACATATTTGGGGTGCAATCTACGGGATCGTTTTCCTGGTCGTTGCTGCGAATTTTTTTTCGGACTACCCGGTCCTGCAAAGTTTTGTCCAGGACGTGAAAGGTTGGCTAGCGAGTTTCTAGCGAGATCTGGAGAATGTTTTTTGTTTTGTCCGTCATCTTGAACCGATCATCAATTCTTATTCCAACTACCCACACAATCTTTTTATTCATCTCCAGCACCCAGATCCTTTCTTTTTCTGTTTTTGAAAGTTTTTGATCAATAAAGAAGCGGGCAAGTTTTTTCTTTTTTCGCATACCCAACGGGTAAAAATAATCACCTTGCTTCCACCTGCGGAGAATT
>VBAQ01000270.1 GCA_005883765.1 Bacteroidota bacterium | reverse complement strand
CTGCATCAGCGCTTGCATGTTTTATTCCTTTTTTAGTAATGATATAATAAAATCCCCACTGTCTTTTTATCGTTCCATAAGGATGTTCTGCTATACTCTGACGTTTTTTATATATCTCTGGGTTGGCCTCAATATTTTGTTTGTTTATTTCTATATAGGAAGCATACTCACTTCTTTCTATCACTCTTCCTTTCAGATTTTTGGTGCACAACTCTCTTACACGACAGCCGATACAGGCATTGGTTTTATAGTGCTTAACAACATAATGATTTCTGTCTTTACTTTTTTGATACCAGTTCCCATTTGTCGTTAATGTTTGTTGTTGCGGGCAGGTGTAGGTGTCATCCTGCTCATCATATGTAAAGCGATCCATGTTGTAATTTTCATCAGGCGCATTGGAACTGGTGCCTGGTATGGCCACCATTATGTTTATGTCAAGGGCTACTGCTTTTTTTATTTCTAGTCCTGTGTGATAGCCCTTATCGTAGAGGGCTGTAAAATCTTTTGTTCCTAAAATAGTTTTTGTTCTGCGCAGCATGCCGCTCAGGGCTCTGCTGTCGTTTTCATTGGTTACTTTATAGTCAATGGGTATATTATGTTTTGCATCCACAACTGTCTGAATATTGTAGGCCACTTCGCTGATATTGTTACGGGTCATCAATTGCCTGCTCGCCGGGTCAGAGGTGGATATTTGTGCTTCACCGGTTTGTTCCAATTGTTCCCTCTTGTTTTCATAATCTTTCTTTCTTTCTGTTTGCTTTTTTATTTCCTCTTCAATGATTTGTTTATTGTCAGCATCGGCCTGAGCCAATGCCTTGTTGTACTCATCCAGTTTTGCATCTATATAGGCAAGGTGTCTTTCTATTTTTCCTTCATTGAAATTATTTTTCTTGGAATTTTGTGCACGAAGTTTTGTGCTATCGCCTGCAACCAGTTTACCACCAATTAAATTAAACTCTTTGGCGATGCTTACCGTGTAACGGAAAACCTTACGAATGGCTTTTTCATTATCTCTTCTGAAATTGGCAATGGTATTATGGTCGGGTGCAAGCTCCTTCATCAACCATAATAACTCAATGTTGCGTTTGCATTCTTTCTCTAACTGGCGGCTGCTGCGGATATGGTTGAGATAGCCATACACAAATAATTTCAACAGATCTTTTGGGTGATAAGCAGGGCGACCTTCTTTACTTGTTTTAATTTCAAAATGAAAGTTAGTGAGGTTAATACTTTCAACAAACAGGTCAATGATGCGTACCTCATTATCTTGTTCGATTATCTGATCCAGCGACTTCGGAAAAAGAATGCTTTGAGTTCTGTTTTTTCCTTGTATGAATTGCATTGTTGAAATTAGTTTCTAATAAATGCAATTGCAGTAAAACTTACCAAGGAATGTGAATAGTTTTTAGACAGTCTGACGTTTAAGTGTTTAGAAGTTGTGGAATTTAAAAAACGTCAGTACAATTAACCACAAAAGCGAAATAGTGATTTAAAGTTGAATGCTTAACGCCCAGCCACAATTTTATAAACATATTGTTAGCGGCAGGAATATTTAGTTAAAATTTTTTGAACAGCTCATTTAAATTCTTTGTCATATCCGAGGCACCAACAAATGTTTTCATTAATTCCCCTTTTCGATTAAATAAATAGACTTTGGGGATTGCTTTAATATCGTAATGCAAGTCAATAAATGCCTTGGTTGAATCAATTGCTATCAGTTGCTGCCAGGGCATTTTCTCTTGTTGTAAAGCAGTTTGCCAGTTACGTTTGTCCCCATCAATTGATATACTTGTTATGGCTAAGCCTTTGTTCGTAAACTTATTGTACAGTTCTTTTAAGTCGGGAATCTCCTTTCGACAAGGTGCACACCAACTCGCCCAATAAACAATTAAATTGTAGGCTGCGTTATCACTACCTATTTTTTTATAATTACCATCCTGATTTTCAAATTTAATTGAGGGAAAGGCTTTATCATAAGTTGATGACGTAGAAAAATATTCTGTGAAGCTTTTAAAAAGAGGTGACTTCTTAATATCGTCGTCAAAAAAGGAAAGTTGATTTTTTAAATCCTCATTTAAAAACTTTTCCTTGTAATAAAACAACTGTTCCAATAAGTGAAAAGAATAAGGGTAGGCTTTTATTTTTGAAATGTTCCTCTTAATTATTGTTTGTCTATTAACAGAAAGCTTTCCTTGGAATTGCAATTCTACCCCCTTAAGAAAAGGTTCATTTTGTTTACTTCCGATGAAGTCAGATTGTTCATTATTCCCGAAGCCAGTAAGATATGGCTTTAGAATAGTTACTCCCTTATCTAAATAAAATGAAGAATTGACGGTTTTAGCAAAATAAAAATTTTGAAAGCCCATTGGTCGTAAGTATGGATGGCCCTGAAAAGTATCAATTCGCTGAACTGATACCATGTGAGGTACAAAATTGGGACTCCAATGTTCACTAAAAATTACCGTGTCTCCTTTTACTAATGCTGAGTCTACCACGCTTTTTTTAGAAATGTCAACCAAATAAACATACTTGTTAACCAGAAGTTCTGCCTTGTCGTTTGTGAATATTATTTTTAAAACTATACTATCTGAACTTTGCTCTGACCTACAGGAGAACAAAAAAGCCAGTAGGGGTATAAAAGCATTTTTCTTAAAAGTCATGATAATAAGGTATTTGGCTGTTAATTCTTGCCGCCAACGAATCGGTATTTGCGATGGCAGGATATTAGCATTCCGTCACGCCGGTACCGAAGTTGATTAAAGTTTTATTGTTGAAGATAACATTTGTCGCTTAATTAATAACGTCAAGCCCGAACCGAAGCTGAATAAAGATTTGCAGCCGATTGCTTCAACGTCCAGCCCTGCTATTGCAAATACTTTTGTTGGGCGTTCGGTTTTTAATTTTTGGTAATTTTTTATTTAGATGGTGCTTCTTGTACAAACTCCCGCAATGTCAACCAACCAGTCGGACTACTTTTGTCCTGAATATAAATTACCATAGAACGTCCTCTGCCTATGGAAGATTTTCCTCCATCTTTAGGCGTTGTTTTAATTGAAAAAATTGATGTCTGTATTGCAATTTTTCCAACAAATTCTGTGTTTTCAACAGAGTTTTCAGTAAACTCTACCTTTGAATTTTGAAACCACTCTTTTGCGCCTTTTTCTACCGCATCTCTACCAACTACCACATTATTCCCGCCAAAATATTTTATAATATCTGGACTATGTAATTGTGCTACTAAGGTTGCATCACCTTTTTCAAAAGCACTTCTGATCGCTGCAGTTGCTTTTTCAAGTGATTGCTTTAAGGTTGTAGTATCGGTAATGTCTTGTGAATAGGCGTTAGTTGAAATAAACAAAATGATTAATAATCGAAATAATGTTTTCATATAATTTGTTATTTGTAGTTAAAATTAACAGAATGCTTTTGCAAGTTGCGAGTTTTGTCAAACTGACGCCCAACGTCCATGCATTTGTGCTGTTGGGGGCTTCATCCATTCGTCGCCCCCGGCGACGGCAGCTGAACGTTGTTACTAAAGATAAAAATTTATTCTGTTGCTCAATAGCATTCCATCATGTTGGGACAAAAGCTGAGCAGCGAACAGAAAGATGAAACACGGCATTCATCAGCCCCAACAGCACAAATGCTATTGTTGGCTGCAGTGTTACTTCTGTCTTTTAAATTTAAGCGTTCTTACAGCTTGCAGAAAAGTTTTCTCA
>VBAQ01000269.1:6161-11968 GCA_005883765.1 Bacteroidota bacterium | reverse complement strand
CTTCTCAAGGCACCATTGAAGGATACACCATTGGCAACGATATGTCTTCACGGGATATCGAGGGTGAGAACCCACTTTATTTACCACAGGCAAAATCGTACAATGGTTCGGCTGCTATCGGCCCGTGTTTATATGTTCCCGGTTCGCCCATTCATCCTGACACCATAATACATCTGGAAATCTTAAGAAAAGCAGAAAAGATTTTTTCGGGCGATGTTGCCATCAACCGCATGAAAAGAAAGCATAGAGAGCTGGCAGAATATTTATTTAGAGAAACTTCGTTTCCTCATGGTGTTTATTTAATGACCGGGACAGGCATTGTTCCTCCCGACCATTTTACTCTGGTCGTCGGAGATCAGATAAAAATATCGATCGATGGAATTGGTACCCTTGTCAATACTGTAGGTCAATAATTTTTTTGATCAAGCATTAAATCATAGCGTTGCTGTATTACCGGCTTGCCAAAAGCTTTTGAAGGTTTTTCTTCCGTGAGCTTAAATCCAAACTTTTTATATAAATGAGCTGATGCCGGCAATTCATCAGTTGTCAGGAGATATGATGACTTATAATTTTTCTCTTTCAAAAAATCCATGTATAATTTCATTAGTTTGTTACCAAGACCAATGCCACGATAGGCCGGTTCGAGAATAAAATAGCGTAGCTGTGCTGCTTCACCGCGATGCATTAATAATAAAAAGCCCACTATTTTATTTTCATGTTCACAGATCCAGACCCGGTCTTTTTGTGGATCATATTGATTGTAAAATTCAGCGAGACCTGCCGCTACATAAGTCTCAAACTCGATCCCGTAATCATATTCCATTTTGTACAAGTACCCGTGGAGATAGATCACGTAACCAATATCGCCGGGTTTGAGTTGTGTCCGAATGATAATGTCGTCCAGTGTGATTGGTTTATTCATCTGCCTTTTTGAGCTTTATTAGCTTAGTCGGTTACACATAGCAAACGATCAGCCTTAGTAACATATCTTGTTTGCGCAATTTTTTTTAAAAGGTAATAAGGTCGTTTCCTTTTTACTCTATTGCGGTTACTAAGCTAATAAGGTTTCTCATTCATGCAATGTGAATTTAGAAGCCGTAGAATTGCATCTCTTTATTTATTTGCTTTGGATTTTCATATTACGCTGGTGGATTCTCTTATTACCTTAATAGGTTAAGCACAAAGCAGGCAATCAACCTTATTACCTTATTCGTAATAGGGTATTTCCTTTTTTAGTCTCTTTAGTTTACTAAGCTGATAAGGTTTTGCGCAGCGCGATTGAATTTGAACGACGATAAGGCTTACGTCGGTTATTCTTTTCTTTATTATTCCATATATTCACTATTAAAATTTCTAACGTCCATGTCTACCCTTCGCAGCTCTGCATGGTTCGGGAAAAAAGATAAAATGGGATTTATCTACCGAAGCTGGATGAAGAACCAGGGCTTTCCCGAAGACCTGTTTGACGGTCGCCCGGTCATTGGCATTTGCAATACCTGGTCAGAACTTACTCCTTGCAATGCTCATTTAAGAGGAATTGCCGATTGCGTAAAACGAGGTGTGTATGAGGCAGGCGGTTTTCCTTTGGAATTTCCGATAATGTCATTAGGAGAAACATTGCTAAAACCCACAGCAATGCTGTTTCGAAATCTTGCAAGCATGGATGCGGAAGAATCCATCAGGGGAAACCCGATCGATGGAGTTGTGCTTTTGACTGGCTGTGATAAAACGACGCCCTCAACTATGATGGGCGCAGCGAGTGTTGATCTACCAACTATCATCGTTCCCGGGGGACCAATGTTGAATGGAAAATACCAGGGAAGAGATATCGGGTCGGGAACCGACGTGTGGAAAATGACGGAAGACCTGAAAACAGAAAAAATTTCTTACAAGGATTACATGTATGCGGAAAGCTGCATGTCAAGGAGTGCCGGACATTGCATGACGATGGGAACTGCTTCAACAATGGCATGCATGGTTGAATCCCTGGGCATGAGTTTATCCGGCGCGGCAGCGATACCAGCAGTGGATTCAAGAAAAAAAGTCCTGGCTCATTTATCAGGAAGAAGAATTGTAGAAATGGTTCATGAAGATCTGCGGATGTCAAAAATTTTGACGAGGAAAGCTTTCGAAAATGCGATCATGGTAAATGCAGCGGTCGGAGGGTCATCAAATTTTATTATTCACCTCACTGCCATTGCAGGAAGAATTGGAGTTGATTTAACTCTTGAAGATTTTGATAAACTTGGAAGTAAAATTCCTCTTCTTTTGAATCTTATGCCTTCAGGAAAGTACCTGATGGAAGATTTTTATTATGCGGGTGGACTACCTGTCATACTCAATGAACTTCGATCACTACTTCACATGAATTCAATTACAGTGACCGGTAAAACTCATAAGGAAAATATTGAAGGAGCATATAGCTGCTACAACAAAGATGTTATCTATGATATTAAGGATCCTATCATCAAAGAAGCCGGCATTGTGGTGCTGAAGGGAAATCTTGCAGAAAATGGTGCTGTTATTAAGCCATCCGCTGCTACACCCGCGCTCATGCAACACCGCGGAAAAGCAGTTGTGTTCGAAAACATAGAAGACTATCATGCACGGGTTGATGATCCTGATCTTGACATAGATGAAACATGTGTAATGGTTTTGAAAAATGTTGGCCCCGTTGGTTACCCCGGAATGCCCGAGGTGGGCAATATGCTTCTGCCAAAAAAAATTTTGGATGAAGGCATAACCGATATGGTAAGAATTTCAGATGGTAGAATGAGTGGAACAGCTTACGGTACAGTGGTGCTGCACGTTTCGCCTGAATCGGCTATTGGGGGAAACCTGGCCTTAGTTCGAAGCGGAGTCGAAGTGTCCGATGAAGAACTTTCAAAAAGAAGAAAACTTTGGAAACAAGCAGACTTTGTTTCTGAAAGAGGGTATGTGAATTTGTATGTGAAGCATGTGTTGCAGGCAGACAAGGGTGCAGATCTTGATTTTTTAGTTGGCAAATCTGGAGACCAGGTGACAAGGGATTCGCATTGAAAGCCCAACCCTCTTTTCCCATCCCGAAGGGAAGGGAGGCCGGGCTGTAGAATTAATTTCAACTTTTATAGTTAAGCCCGTCGGACCATCCGGGCCGGCATTTCGTCTCCGTATCATTGTTCAACTATACTCTACCGTCGACGTGGTAGTTCAAATTGTTGCAATGAAATCAGAACGATGAAGTGCTTGCGACGCAAGAGGCGATGCCATAAAATACCGAAGTTGGTATCAAAAAAATAAAAAAGGAAGAACCTAACATCTAGCGATGACCTTAATTATACTCGCCATCTGCATTGCCTGCCTGATCCTTTTAATTACGTGGGGGAAGGTGAATCCGTTCCTTGCATTTTTAGTGATCTCCATCCTGGCTGCTATATTTCTTGGAATGCCCATGACCAGTATTTCGCAATCGGTGAGCAAAGGGATCGGCGATACGTTAGGTTCGTTGGTAATCGTGATCGTGCTGGGCGGGATGTTGGGAAAGCTTGTGGCCGAGAGCGGCGCCGCACAAAAGATTGCGCAGGTGCTAAGAAGTATTTTTGGTTATAAGTATATGGTTTGGGCGATGACACTTACGGGTTTTATTGTCGGTATTCCCCTGTTTTATAATGTGGGTTTTGTTTTGCTTGTGCCAATTATTTTTTCAGTGGCTTACAATTATAAGTTGCCCCTGGTTTATGCCGGGTTACCTATGCTCTCATCACTTTCAGTGATGCACGGTTTTTTACCTCCTCATCCTTCACCCATGGCTTTGCTAACGCAGCTTCATGCGGACATGGCTATGACTTTTTTTTATGGGATCCTCATTGCAATTCCCGCCATCATTATTGCAGGTCCGCTTTACTCAAAAACATTGAAGAATGTAAAAGCAAATCCAACTAAGGCCTTCGCGCCGCACGAGATTGCTGACGATAAATTACCGGGAACAGCAAACAGTTTCATTTCGTCTTTGTTGCCTGTAATTCTAATTGCCATCACAACAATAGCGGTTAAATTTCTTTCCAGTAACGACAGCTTGAAAGCGGTTGCAAGTTTTTTTGGTGAACCAAATCTCGTGATGCTGGTCACCATTATCATCGCGACTTATACTTTGGGTATTCAAATGGGTCGACCTTTATCTGGCATAATGAATTTATATGCAGAGGCTGTGAAAGATATTTCGATGATTTTGCTGATCATCGGAAGTGCCGGGATACTAAAACAAATTTTAATTGATAGCGGCGCCGGAAATGAAATAGCCACGATTTTGCAAGGATGGAAAATGCCACCGCTGTTACTGGGATGGATCGTAGCTGCTGTTTTGCGATTGTGCCTGGGATCTGCCACCATTGCGGGGTTGACGGCTGTGGGTGTAATTTATCCTCTCACCTTGCAAACCCATGTTGAACCCAACCTGATGGTCCTTTCGATCGGCGCCGGCAGTTTGTTTTGCTCTCATGTAAATGACACCGGTTTCTGGATGTTCAAAGAATATTTTGGCACATCAGTCAAGGATACATTTCGTTCCTGGTCAGTGATGGAGACTCTTGTGTCGGTGATTGGGCTGATAGGCGTGCTCGTGATAAATGCGCTACTATGATTTGTTGAAAAAAAATTTTAGTGATGATAAGATATCCCATCCTATTTCCTTGCTTTGCTTTATTAATCTCCGCAGTTACCAAAAGTAATATGGTGAAATCGGTCCAAAGAAAACAAGAAGACAGCCTCGTTGCCCGCGGTGCAACCCTTCAAAAGATCTCAAGCCAGTTCAGTTTCACTGAGGGAGCTGCTGTTGATAAGAAAGGAAATATTTTTTTTACCGATCAGCCAAATGATAAGATCTGGAAATATGATGTTGATGGAAAGCTGTCCGTGTTTCTTGACAAGACGGGACGTTCCAACGGTACTTACTTCGATCATAAGGGAAACTTGTTGACCTGCGCAGATGAGAAAAATGAAATATGGTCAATTGACCCGAAAGGAAAAGTAAAAATATTGCTTAAAGACTATCACGGACATCGGCTCAATGGGCCTAACGATCTCTGGGAGGACCCGAAGGGAGGAATTTATTTTACCGATCCTTACTACCAGCGCCCGTATTGGGACAGAAAGGAGCCAGACATAAAAGGCGAAAAAGTTTATTACCTGCCAAAGGGCGGGAAGGAACCATTTGTCGTTGCTGATGATCTGCTACAGCCAAATGGGATCGTCGGCACTCCTGATGGAAAATTCTTGTATGTAGCTGATATCAAGGGCGATAAAACTTATAAGTACAAAATCAATTCAGATGGAAAATTATCCGGCAAAGAGCTTTTCGTAGAGCAGGGTTCTGATGGCATGACACTGGATAACAAAGGAAATGTTTATCTCACCGGCACGGTCGGAGTGACCGTTTACAATAAAAGAGGGCAAAAAATAAAAATCATCGAAGTGCCATCCAAATGGACAGCAAACCTTTGCTTTGGCGGGAAGAAAAAAAATATATTGTTCATTACTGCATCTGAGTCTATTTACACACTGCTGATGAATGTAAAGGGGGTTGAGTAACATACGCTGAAAATTCACGATTATTTTTTAATGTTTCGTCAAAAAAAATTAATGTTTCAGATTGGTTTCCCCTGCTTCGGTAAATAATATAAATCCTGGAAACATTCCCTTCTTAAATTATCACTGATTCGGGTATGCCAGTGAAGCACAAAACCGGCGGATTTTTACCGGCGAACTACAGTCATGGACGCACTCAATAGATTTATGCGCGGATCCGTCTTGGTGATCACTCTTAACTTCGC
>VBAQ01000269.1:2253-6116 GCA_005883765.1 Bacteroidota bacterium | reverse complement strand
ACAGTGACACTGATAAGGTAAGCATTCGAAAGTCGGGGGTTGCGACTTTTGCGCTAGTCTTTTTACAAGAAAGACCCCGGTGGAGTTTATGGAGAACCGTTCACAATTCACCACTCACAACTCGTGACACGCCCTATTCATACAACTTAGCCGCGACTCTTTCGGACAAGCCTTTAGGCGTTAGCCAAACAAGGAAGGCTCCAATCCTATTAACAAAGCCCACAACTACTTCCTTTCTCTTTTTGAACATTGCTTTCACCGCAATAGCAGCGACTTCATCCGGCTCCATGTTGAATTTTTCTCCGGCCTTTATAGCCCTTCTTCCAATATTTGCTCTCGTGCCAAAATCAGTATTGGCTCCTCCGGGAGAAACGCACGTAACCGAGACGTTTGTCTTTCTCAATTCATATTGTAATGCTCTTGAAAAACTTACTACAAATGATTTGCTCGCGGCGTAGGTACCTAAATAAGGCACGGCCTGGTATGCTGCATTGCTTGCGATGTTGAGTATATATGATCGCAATTGCTGTTTCAGCATGGGAAGAAAAAGTGACGTTAATTTTACCAGGGATACCATGTTCACATGCATCATTTCCGCATGCGAGCTGGCTGAATATTTTTCGAACCCGCCGCTTAACCCGTAGCCGGCGTTGTTTATTAAAATATTTACCGTAACATTCTGTGTTCTTACCCACTCAAAAATAATTTCTGCCGCGTTTTCTCCTGCGAGATCAACGCATAGATACTTTACATCAATCCGAAAATTGTTCCTCAACGCAATTGAGACCTCTTTTAGCAAACTTTCACTTCGGGCGACAAGTAGAAGATTTATTTTTTTTTCAGCAAGATAATAGGCAATCGCCTTTCCTATTCCTTTGCTCCCGCCGGTTATTAAAGCATAAGACATATATGAAAGTAGAAAAAAATCAGGAGCAACATTTACTTGAAGTAGTGATATATTGGCGTTCTGCTTTTTTCATGCTTTGGGGCAAATTTCCCGGTGACAATAGGAATATACAATACCCGGCGACGGCTTCTTTCTCCAAAGTGAGGTGATTGCTGCACACGATGCCAGATTCGGCCATCATGAGCGGTGAGGTCACCGGCCTGAATATTAAAACCCATTTCATTCTTATCAGGATTGTGCGTGTAGTATCTTTTCCCAAACATCAATCCAAAAATATTCTGTTTGTGAGTTCCTGGCAGTACCCTCAGCCCTCCGTTCTCGTAAGGGCAGTCGTCGAGGTGAATGCCTACATTCAGCATCGGCATTATTCTTTGCCCCAGAAACCAATCTCTCGGGCTATCGGTGTGCCAACCCATTTTGCTAAACGTCCCATTGGGTACTCTTACGTAATGATTTAACACCAGCCCATCCTTTTCGTTTTCGCCGATCCTTCCTTCATGCGGATGAAGTAAGGGGAGTAAGGCCTGCAGCCTCTGGTCATGCAACAGTTCATGCAAAAAAGGACTGAATAATGACAAAAAACAGAAACGCTGAATGAGTTTATTTCCCTGCTCATCAACGCCGAATTTTAGCAGAATCCCGTTTACTTTTGTGCGACCCTCTTCAATCCATTCCTTGTCGATACGATTCACTTCACTAATTATAGTGCTAACGGCTTCCTTTGACAAGAAATTACGGAACAGAATTACGCCGTTCTTCTCAAAAAAATTCAATTGCTCTTTTGTTAATTCACTATTTAAGTAAAAGGCAGGCGAGTTAAGTACAGGCATTGCAAAGGTTTTATTTGGTTGAGTTATCTTTTTCAAGTCTTTTTTGATCAGGAAAATATCTTATTGAATTTAATTTACCATTCGCGCTAGTGACCCACGTTGCACTCTTTAAAAAAGCCTTATAAATATAAGGTTAAGGTGTCATGAAATTCGCATTAAGGGTTGCGTTAACCATTTATTTGGAAATAGCTGGACCAGTTAATTCTATAACAATAAGGGCACTATTTAAAACTCAATACCCCTCGTCGCCATATGTCTTCCAGCGGCAAAACACAGAAATGCAAATAAGGGAGCTGCTATTACGTCAATTGAATAGTGGACATGTTGAACCAACACCAGGATCGCCACGCTGACCGTTGACACGGCTGCTAAAATTTTATCTACCCTTTTCTGCAGGCATAAGAACATCAGGAACTGAGTCGCCACGTGACCCGAATAAAAAAGATCTTTCGTCACGAATGATTTCCCATAAAATGCATTGCTCAAAGGATCAATAAGGGGAATGAGATCTTGAGGAGGGGCCAGCGCCACAAGCGTAATGGTGATAATTCGTGAAAGGCTGAGCAAGAAAAAGGAATAAATAAATGTTATGAAAATCCGGGGCTGACTTGCAGCACGTATCAATGTTAACAATGCCATTGACCAGATCATAAAGAAAATGATGTATGAGACATTTGATGTACGAATTTGATCTAGTAATATGTCATGTAATCGTGTCCCGGGCCTTTGTTCAATATATTGAAAGAAGAAAGGAAAAAAAATAAGCACAGGGATATTTAATGCAATCCCCAATGCCATTTTCTTTCTAAAAGTACGCTGCGACCAGGCTAATCGCCAGCTATTTTCCTTTTTGCGCAAATTGTACAAGTATTGTTTTGGATGAGAAACGTTCATGCTGGGTTTAGTTTACATTCAATTAATAATGCCATCTTACAAACGCTTCCATCGCGGCATAATGAGTTAATCCTAATTGCGCATAGAAATTCGCTGTATGTTCATTTCGTTCTTCGGCTCGTTGCCAGAATTCCCTGGTGTCACTTCCCTGGAAAGGCACCATATCTTTTTGTGATTGGTGAATGAAAATTCCATAACGTTTTTGTAGTACCTGGTCCGGACTCATGGGTATGGCCATTTCAATTTCCTCAATATTCCATTCCTGCCATGCACCTTTGTAGAGCCAAAGCCAGCAGTCCTTTAACCAATCATCGCCTTCCTTTCTTATCTCTTTCAATGATTCGATCACAATGTCGAGACAAACTTTGTGTGTGCCATGTGGGTCCGCCAGGTCACCTGCTGCGAAGACCTGGTGAGGTTTTATTTTATGTAAAAGCTCAACGGTGATCTTCACGTCTTCCTCGCTCATCGGCTTTTTTTCGATGGTCCCTGTTTCATAAAAAGGAAGATTGAGAAAATGAATGTTGTGATCTTTGATTCCTACGTAGCGGCAGGTAGCTCTTGCTTCACATCTTCTTATCAGACCTTTTATCGCTCTTATCTCGTCACTGTCTTCCTGGTTGGTTTTTTTCTGCGATAAATATTTTTTTGCATTGGCCAGAATTTTTGAGGACTTGTTGGTATCAATACCTGCGATCTCCTCAAAGCCTACAGCAAAATCCAGGAACCGGGTGACAAATTCATCAGTGACAGCAATATTTCCGCTGGTTTGATATCCCACATGCACATCGTGCCCCTGGTCGTGCAGACGTTGAAATGTGCCACCCATACTGATAATGTCATCATCAGGGTGAGGGGAGAAGATGATCACTTTTTTGGGATAAGGAACCGACCGCTCGGGATGTGCTGGGATCACAGCATTTGGTTTACCACCGGGCCAGCCGGTAATTGTATCACGCAACATGTAATACACTTGTAAATTGATCTCATAAGCATCGCCTTTTTCTACCAGCAGATCTCCCAGTCCATATTCGTTATAATCATTGTCGGTAAGTGAAAGTACGGGCTTGGCTGCTTTCAAAGCCATATTCACAACGGCTTTTTTTATCATGGTTGGCGTCCAGTCAATGTCACCGGTGAGCCAGGGTGATTTGTTCCGCGTTAATTCCGCCGCTGCTGCTTTATCAACAACAAAGGTGCAGTCTGCATGTTGCTGCAACAAGCTCGCCGGT
>VBAQ01000269.1:0-2232 GCA_005883765.1 Bacteroidota bacterium | reverse complement strand
CCTCGACTGCTTTCTGTACCACCGGTGCCTTTGCTGGTCCCCAGGCAAGCAAAATGACCTGCTTGGCTTTCATAATGGTGCTGATGCCCATGGTCACTGCCATGCGGGGTACTTCCGAAATATTTGCAAACTCATAAGAATTAGCCAGCCTCGTTGAATTTTCCAGTGTGATCAACCTGGTTTTCGAATAGATGCTCGAGCCGGGTTCATTAAAGCCAATATGACCATTGTTGCCAATGCCCAGCACCTGCAGATCAATTCCACCAGCCTCGTCTATCGCCTTTTCGTATTCTGCGCAATGTTGTTTTACTTTTTCTTTTGCCAGCTCGCCGTTAGGAATATGAACATTCTTGGGATCAATATCGATATGATCAAACAAATGCCTTTGCATGTAGCAATTGTAACTCTGCAGCGCGTCATGATCGATGGGGTAGTATTCATCAAGATTGAAAGTGATGACATTTTTAAAACTCAATCCCGCTTCTTTATTCATGCGCACAAGTTCAGCATATAAAGTTCTTGGAGTAGAACCCGTAGCAAGGCCAAGAACTAGTTTTTCTTCCTTAGCCTGTTTTTCGCGGATGAGTGAGGCTATGGTCTTTGCCGCGAACAAAGAACCTTCATACAGATCCTCAAAAATTTTTACAGGTATTTTTTCAAAACTATCGGCGAGATCAAACGTTTCAATTGGTTTTGGCATTGAGAAGATTTAGCGATAAAGATAAAGATTTTGAGAAAAGCGAGAAAAGCGTCAGGCCGCTTCAGGCGGCCAGACGCTTTTTATAAAAGAAGTGGAATAATTTTTTTATCTGGTTGAAGGTACGTTGTGTTTTTAAAATCAATTTCATTAAGACCGATCTTTTGTTTAGCTTTTGCCTGATTGCAGAGATTGTCATTTCGGAGTCCATAATAATCCGGCCATGACGAGTATGGCCACTTTTTCAGTTCATCCGTGAGATTTGCCTTTAATGGATTGATATGTATATACAAAAAGCAATTAACAAGATAATCGTTAACCGCATATCCCGATTGAATAATTGTTTCGTCGGTCAGACATTTTGCTTTTGTTTTCTTTTGAAAAAGATTCCCCGTTGTATTGTTTTGGACGTTTATAGCTTGAGTATACGAACTTAGTGTTTTGCCCATTGCTTTTGAAAGATTTTGTAAATGAGTAATTTTTTCTTTTAAAACAATTGGCTTACACCCTTCTTCATTGGGCTGAAGCATAAAATGAAAGTGATTGGGCATGAGGCAATAGCAATAAATGTCGCAATAAGGCAACCATTCTGTTTTAGAAGTATAAATAGTTCTTGGCTAAAAAGAATATGGGTGTTTTGTTGTTACCCCGGTTATAAACATGGTATGTGTGCTCTGGTTCAAAGTGCATTGATGCGTCTGGCCGCCTGAAGCGGCCTGACGCAATTTAATTCACCTCAATCTCATCCACAAACAACCATGATTTTTGGCCGCCACCAGGACTTCCCTCGGGAATGACTCCATAATTGCCCAACTTTATTTTTATGTAACGTGCCGCGACAGATTTTTGCTGAACAGTCATGCTACCATTGCTTTTTGTTTCATTGAATTGGATGACATCTGTCATTCCCATTTCTGTATAAACATTATCATCAGGTGAGATTAAAACCTGGAAGTATTTTGGACGCCAGATCCAGCTTGAGGTTTCCTCGAACACATGAGCTGTCACATCGCTGATCTGTTGTACGTTGCCAAGATCGATTATTGCTTCGCAATCTGTTCCATTAAATCCTAAGAACTCTTTCGGTTTGGCTAATCCTTTTTCATTTTGGACACCGTTTACCAGTGTGAATGCTCCATCGCCTTGATAAAGTCTTGAGGGTTGGGTGGTGAGTGTAATTTTCTTTCCGGTGGCTTTGTTGAAATGAAATGTTTGATTTAATGATACTATCGGGTAATTGGGATCGAGTAACATTTCATCTCCAGACTCTGGGCGAATGTTATAATTTGTGACGGAATATTGTCCTTCATTTTTTACCATGAATGTTGCGGTTGCTGAGGAAATCTGTTTCTGTATTCTCCACCAAGGCGACTCATGAACTTCGTATTTTAGAAAATTAGTAGGGTGTGAGGTCGTATAAACAGTTTGGGTATCTTTTCCCATAAATTGTTCAAAGGCTCTCAAAATGAGCATTCCATGGTCATATCCGTTCGAAATAATCCAATTAAGTCCATTAAAATTTTCATTAGGTGCAA
>VBAQ01000265.1:3944-5744 GCA_005883765.1 Bacteroidota bacterium | reverse complement strand
ATTTTTAATTCCTTTAACGTCTTGTGAGTTTTCCAGACTGCCTCAGCATTCTTTGCCGTTTTCTTGTTCTCACCTGTTTCAAGATACCTGCCCATTCTATGACCACAATCAAGGCAGCTTCCTTCCAATTCAATATCGTAAAGTTGATTCAGAAATATTTTGTAGCTGGTTATTGTGCTTTGATATGCATTTTTACATTGAACACAAAAGCAATTTCTAGTCACAAAATAAAATTCATCCAGATTCCCGTTGAAAATAAAAGAAACATCTTCCATTTCAATAGGGATTGTTTTTAACTTTCTACTCATTTTATAAAATTAGCATTTATGAACAATTCTGAAAAGACGGCAAAGCTGACCTTATTGCTTATTTATTTAACTAGTTGGGATGAAAAAGATTTAGTAAGTAACATGCGCCGAGCCTGGAAAGGTTACGACTTCGATACACTGGATAAGCTGGAAGAAGATGGACTCATTTCGCAGAGTAAGACCGCAAAATCAGTATATCTGACTGAAAAGGGACTGAATGTTAGACGAACTGGTTAAGGTGCCATAAACTATTCGGGTATTTCCACCTTGTGGGTAAAGAAGGGGCTACTAAAAGCAACAGGATTTTATTCAACTCTCATGTACAAACCTGTTAACACGTTATTGATAAAAGGGACAAAACCTTCCGGACCTGTAGCCCGGTCTTTCATATGTACTGTTGTTATATCGCTTGCCTTAAATACATACCTGACAATTTCAAGCCGCTTGTCAAGTTCGATTCCTGCACCCATTATAACAATATCAATGGCATTATTATTTTTTTCGAAAACCTGCTGTACTTCTGCTAAGCCGGGTGCAGCAAAATACTCGGCGTCTTTTATGGTTAGCTGATCTGCAGGCGGAATGTTTGTGAGCAACTTACCTACAAGCAATATTTTTTTCATGTTTGGAAATATGAGTACAAAAATAGAGAGCATTCTAACCGAGAGGACCCTTACCGCCCGCCCCGCAGTCCGATGACTATCAGGATGCATTGGACACTGCCGGGAACGAGACTGAGAACTAATCCCAGATGTTGGGCCTATCTAAACCCAGCGTTCTTAAATACGATAAAAATTGACCGGCATGAACGGATTCATGATAGACACACCTATATAAAAAATCACAAAGGGTCCTTGTTTTCTTTCCCTCTCGAACAATTTCAATTGAGGTCAATTCATTCGGTGTGAACTCACGAATCGTTTCTAAAAACTCTTTTCTGAAAGAGGTTGCAAATTCAAGTTCATTTTGCAGACCAATAAGTGGCCTGTCTTTCCAGGGAGAAAGAAAATCATCAGCGTTTCCTCCTTTATGTACAATGAAGAGGCGATAGAAATTTTCCGTTTCAAGGACATGCCGGATCATTCCCAAACAAGATTGAGCTTTGATATCCGGGCGCCAATGATAAAATTCAGGTATTAACCCGGACCATAGTTTTATACTTCGTCGTCTTATCTCTTCAAAATTCAGGATAATGCTTTCCGTTGTAGTCATATTTATTGTTTTGCCTCGTTTAACCGAATAAATCTCGGTAGTTCTTTATTGTGATAAAACCCGAAACTTGCTATATTTTTTCGAAACGCTCAACAGGCTTAGATGGCATGAAAAGCCGGTCCTGATTCGCAACTTGTCCCGTCAAAGGCGGGAGACTTAGGACATCTTTAAAGAGTTTTTTATTTACCGCCCGCCCGCAGTCCCGATGACTATCGGGATGCGGGAAGACTTCGGAACGCGGGTAAAATATTATAAAACGATTACGCTGTTATTGCCACCG
>VBAQ01000265.1:0-3882 GCA_005883765.1 Bacteroidota bacterium | reverse complement strand
TTCTTTTTCATTTACCAAATATTTGAACTGGTGCTTTGAATCTTTGGGTAACGTTACATCGGCAGTGAAACTTCCATCCTTCTTCCTGGTCATCATCACAGATTGTTGCCAATCGCTGTTCAATCCGCGTATCTGCACCGTTTCAGCGTTGTCAATTTTAAATGAAAACTTCACTTTGCAATAATCTTTTGTCTTGTAGTAGGTCTTTAATACCATATTTTTTTCATTTAAGGTTTAGAATGCTGCAAAGTAATTTGAATGGCGAAAGAAAGTCAAAACACGTTATCAACAAAAGCGTGATTTATGTAGATAAATATTTTCGAAGCGACGCAAACTATATGAGTTGTTCGCTGCTTAATAACTGGTCTGAACTTTTCCAAAAAGTCTAAAATTCTGGACTGGTTATCGCTGTGCATTACAACTTACCCGGGCCTAATAGCTATCGGGTTGTCGACTTGTCTGGAAACTAACCATAACGCAGGTGCGAAGTTTACAATTGCAGCCTCAGTTTCACCTTATTCAAGAGGATAACGATACCCATCACGCCGACGGCAAAAAATGCAGACCATAAGATGCCCGGCATACCATATTTTAGGTGAACGGGAAACAAAGAAATCCCCAATAACGCCGTCAGAAAGTAAATAATGTCAGGAATGATATAAGTAAGCAAAGGATTGGATGCGGCCGGTTTAAAGAAATTGGTCCATTTTTGAATTCTTTTCTTGTCAATCAGCCAATACAAAAACATAAATAATAGCGTGCAGAAGCCCGCACTGAATAAACACCAGGGTGGTGTAGCATATATCTTGGATATTTTAAACCAGGGTCGGAGGAAATATCCTGACGCGAACAGTAATGCAGTAAAAATAATGCCTTCCAAAAAACGTATCCTATCCGGATTTTTTTTCGCTTCATCAAAAAATATCAAGGTCACAACAATACCACACAATACTATTGAGGTGTGTGCAGCATTTCCTCTTTGGGCACTTATCCAATGCAGCCAGGCGGATTCTTCAATAACGGCTAGTGTACCGATTGCATAAAAGGCAATACAGATCGCTATCATCATCGTAAGCAAATATTTATTCCCCAGTAATAACTGGTAGAAAATACAGGAATACAAATAGGCCCAGCCTATCAATCCCAGAATGCCCCACCACCTTGGTGTGATATGTTCACCATTTTCACCTTTATAAATTACGGCCAGTGTGATTAGGACAATAAAACCAATTGCCCTTAAACCATAAAGAACAACCTTATTTGAAGTGCGATACACCTTCCATATTAGAATGGCCGCAGCGAAAAATAATAATGCCCAGAGATTTATTCCGATGCCCATGGCCTTTTCATTATATCCACCTTCGGTGTTTACCAGGAAAAAACCCAACACCAAAAGTCCCAGTGTACGAAAAAGAATATGCTGTTGTACTTGAAGTAAGTTCTCACCTTTTGCGAGACGGCGGTTAATCGCGAAAGGTATTGCCATACCTACAATAAATAAAAATGCGGGGAAGACGACATCAACAAAGCTCATTGCGTCGGCGTCACGGGGCATATGTTTCATCCACTGGGGAATATCCCGGACTCCCGCCAGCTCATTGACAAAGATCATTACAAGAATGGTAATGCCACGCAGGGCATCGATGGATAATATTCTCTCATCAGTCAATTGGTTGTATCGCATTAGTTAACCAGGTAAGCGGAATGTAAATTCGCAAAAAATAAGGCAAATCGAAAATTACTTTACATCCCGGACCCGTGAATCGTCGGGAACTAACCACAGCGGCCCTAAATTCTTAATTTGTTAACTGGATAGGAATGTAAAAAAAAATGGAAGGTCTTTCTTGTTATTCACTTGTCAGGTTGTTTAATAACTCTCTAATCATTCTGGCTTTATCATTAGTTTCATCGCTTTCAATGTTGCTTACAGAAAGAATTGGTGGAAGTTTTGGATATAGTTCTGGCCTGCCAAGCCATTTTACAACTTGTTCTTTAATCCATTTATTGTAAGCAATTGGATAAGTTTTGTTCGCAATAAAAAGTGTTTGCAAATATTCTTGAAATGCCTTCCACAATATATCGAATGCTTGAAAATGTAACCCTCGTTTAATGAAAAAAGGGATATGGTCTAAGTCATAGTTGCAAGCATTTTGTATGCGTGTTAACCTCTGTAATCGCAAATCATCATCATAATAGGGAAGCCATTTTGTTTGTAGCTCCTGGAAATAAGGACCTGCATTGTCGATTGGAACTGAGTAACAAATTTGGTTACCTATTTCTATTTCAAAATAGTCAATCGGTTCACCGACTTCAATAATTGCAGGCATGTAATTTCCTGTAATGATGTCTAAATGTATATGAGCAAAGTGCGTCGACCGTTTGTATTTTAAAAAAATCGGTTGATTGGTTGAATATGTTAACCAGGCTGCTTCAATATTTTTTATTTCATTAGCTGGGGTATCTGGGTTTACCAATATTGCAATATCAAGATCGCTTTCTGGAACCGCTTGCCCACGGGCACAAGAATTTACAATCAAAACTGTGTCCGCACTTGAAATGGTCAGAAAGTAGTCTCTGGTTAATTCGGCGGTATCTTGATGCAGTTTTGTCGGGAATTTTAAAGTTGATGTCATTTAGGAATTTAAATGCGTATCAGGCGTCCCGATCGGGACTATCGGGATCAAAAGTAAATAACATCAGTAATATGAAGTCCCGGGGGTCGTGCCACGCACAATGCTCAGCGGTGAAGAGCCGGGCGGACAGGAGAAGATTATATTCATGTTGGCGATTCCGGCCTCGAACCCTACGAAAAAAATTTGAAGTCGTATTTGTACCTTGAATTGTTTACTCCGCGGGCTTGCGTGAAGACCTGACTAAAACTCTCCATATGCGACCTAACCTCATCAGGAAACTAAAGACACTGGCATTGATTTGCCTTTTTACCTGTTTCGCAGGAGTGATGTATCAGCTCATTGACGAAACGCGGATCGATTATCACAGTGTGCTGTTCGGATTTCCCCTGGGCCTCGTCTTTGGATTGCTCGAATTGTTTCTTTTTTCAAAGGCTGAGAGGCGATTTCGCCAATGGTCGTTTACAAACTTGCTTGTATTCAAGACCGTGCTGTATACGGCGGTCATCTATACGGTGACCGTTTCTGTAGCGATCATAGTAGGTTTTTTCCAGGGCCGTCAGTTGAGTGAAATCCAGCCGGTCCTGTCGTCCCTGCAACTGCTCATACTAGTGCTGTATACTCTTGTGATCTATGGACTGCTGGTATTTTTTCTGCAGGTCAACCATTTGCTAGGCGAAGGAATTTTATGGAAGTTCATTCGTGGCAAGTATCACAAGCCGCGGGAGGAAGAGCGGATCTTTATGTTCCTTGACATGAAATCATCAACAACAATTGCAGAGCAACTGGGGCATGTGCGATTTTACGCGTTGCTCAATGAACTGTTCCACGAGATCTCGTACCCGGTACTTCAGACGAAAGCCGAGATCTATCAATATGTCGGAGACGAGGTTGTTCTTACATGGGAAGTGAACAATGGGCTGGAGAATTCGAATTGTCTCAAAACTTTTTTCGAATTCCAGGAAAGACTACACAGGAATAGCGAAAATTATATCAAAAATTTTGGCGTAAAGCCAGAGTTCAAGGCGGGATTGCATTTTGGAAAGGTCATCAGCGCTCAAATTGGCGATTTGAAACGCGAAATCGTATACAACGGCGATGTACTCAACACAACTTCGCGGATTCAAAGTGAATGCAATAAGTATCAAAGGGACTGCCTGGTTTCGGGAACTCTAATGAACCGGCTCAAAAAGATGAATGGTTTCCAATGGGAAAAGATAGGTGACGTAACATTTCGCGGCAAAGAAACTGA
>VBAQ01000067.1:56228-89253 GCA_005883765.1 Bacteroidota bacterium | reverse complement strand
CCATTCCAATAAATACCCCCCTTTGCGTAGGCGGTAAGGCCGGCTTCACTAGTTACATTAACCTCAAAAGTTGGGTCATTGGGGTTCTTCACCTCTAATTGCTTCTTGCAGGAACTGAAAATTAGCAAGAGCACAGAAGTCGCCGAAAGGAAATATAACTTATATCCCCTCCGTGTTTTATTTAAGTTGAATCGTATTTTTTTCATTTCAATAGATATTTAAGATTACGAATTAAAAGCCAAGATTCAATGTAACCTGGTATGACTTAAAGTTTGGAATCGTACTATGGTCAATGCCTCTATCGAAAGCAGAATTGGACGCGCCCGAACTAATTTCAGGATCCATGCCTTCGTAATTGGTAAAGGTCAATAGGTTCCTGCCACTTAATACCAGTTGGCATTTTTTCAACCATTCTTGCTTGGCATATCTTGAAAGATCCACCGCCAAAGAAACGTTCCTTAACCTAACAAAAGAAGCATCATGATAGAAATAATCTTTTGTTACATTATTACCCACACCCTTGGCCGTATTACCAAGAGCATAATAAGCGGAGGCATAGTACGCAGTCCAGGCACCAGTTTCGCCATTAATCGTAACAGGTTTTTGAAAGTCTTTGCTGATTGCATCACGATACATCCATTCGTTGGTTTGATCGTAAAGATGGGAGCCATTTACCCAGTCAAACTGGAAACTAAATGAGATGGTATTTTTCCAGGTGAGAGTATTAATAAATGAGGAGGTCAATTTTGGGTTAGGATCGCCCAATGACTCTGCCTCATCAGAGAAAAAGATCGCTTTCGTAATTTTATTTACTACTCTTCCATTTACTATTTCATAGTTGGCTTGATTAGCGGGGTCGATAAAAGGAGTTTTACCATCGCCCCTTAATTGGGTAACACTGGTTAACGCTTTGTATCCATAAATTTCTCCAATTTTTCTTCCTGCTGCAAGTACTAATCCCGTGCTTCCCGCTGCGGTTGTAAGAGGAATGTCTCCACCTGCAACTTTATCAATAACTGAAGTTTGATGTCCAAGGTTAGTCGTGAAGTCCCAACTAAGATTTTTGGAGGATAAAACCGGGATATTCACAGCAACCTGCCAACCTTTGGATGATAGTGCGATAGCATTAGTCAGAAATTGAGTTGCACCTGTGGACGGTGGCACATTTTGATAAAAAATAGCATTATCCGTATTCCTTTTCCAATAAGTGAATGCAACATTCGCCGCTTTTATCCAGTTGCCCTTGCCGATATTGACAGACAGATCGGTCCCCACCTCTTTTTCAGAAGAAACTTCTACGTCAAGATTTGGATTTTTCGCACCGCTCTGATTGGTGTATGTAACCTCATTGCCGGTAGGCTGCAAATTGAGAACAGGGTATCTGTCAAAGGGACCTGGTTGAATACCTGCTTTGCCATATGCTGCTCTTAATTTCAAGGATGGAATCACATTATGAACTCTGTCCCAAAATTTGAAAGATTGCAAGTTTAGATACCCATTAAAGTGAGGGAATGTAAAAGGTTTTGAACCGGCACCAAAAGCCGAAGAATAATCTGTTCTGAATCCTCCCACGATGCCACCATAGTTTTCGAAGTCAAATCGTTGATCAACTACATAACCATAAGTAACAAATGGCTCAACATAATCCAATGCGACATGCTGACTCTGTGTAGAGGTCAAAATAAATGGTGGATTTAAAGGTAACGTTTGCCCCCATGTATCAAGTTCTTTGTAATAATTCTTACGATAGTCGAAGGCAAGTAAAGTGCTTGTTTGCACAGGAAAATGAATATTGAAATCCTTTTCAAAATCGGTTTTAATGGTTGCACTTCCCAAAAAGTTTTGTTTGGTAAGGTTATATTGCCAGTTATCTATTTCACCGGTTTCATCAGGATTAAACCAGGAAGCCCAACTGCCTTGATCCTCTGTATTTGCGTTTTGAGTTTGGTTATAAATGGTCCAGATATCATTTTCATTCTTATAGCTGATTCCGTATCGTGCGTTTAAAGCAAGGTATTTATTGACCTTATAATTGGCCTCAAAGCTTTGTATGATGTCATAGCGTTTGCTGTTGCTCTGTTCATATTCCAATCTGTAGAAAGGATTAAAAGCGTTAACACTTGCAAAGCTTGCTCTTTGATAGGAGGCATAATTTCCACCTATAATGGTATCTTCCAAACTAAAAAATGGTGAAGTATTGAGGAATCCATAAACACCTCCTACATCTGCGTTAGATTGACCCAATCCGAAATAGGTTCCACCCGGTGCTCCCAAACGAGGGTGTAAGGTGTTCCTGGTGTAGGCTAAATCGGTTATGCTTCTAATTGTAAAATTCCTGAATAATTCCACTCCCAAATTCAACGTAACATTTGTCTTGTCTAAGAATCCATTGTCTTTTAACAGCGCAGAAGATGTTCGGTTGTTAGAGATAGCGAAATTAAAATCCATCCTGTCGCTGCCGCCGCTTATGTTAATCGAATGATTTCTTGAGGACGCATTTCTAAAAACCTGTGCAAAGTGATCATAGAAATGAAGACTCCCAACATAGGGCTGGTCATTCTTGTTGCGCGGATCAAGTATTCCATAACGGGTAAAATTCGATGTTAAACCGGGTATGGGACTGGTTAAGCCTGGAATATTACTTCCGAATCTGTAGGCAAGAGAGTTTGACCCTAGAATTATACCCAGTGTGGGATCTATCTGAATCGGACTACCGGCTGTGTAGCCTAAATTGGAATTCGAACCGGCATAAACAATGCTACCGCTGGCATCAGTTAAATAAGGATGCAGACTCGCTTTACCAAAATCGCCGGCATTGATATATGAATTTTGTGCATAGCTTGATGATACGTTAATGCTGAATTTGCCCTTCACGCCTTTTTTTGTAAATATCTGGATCACTCCATTCGCACCCTGCGCACCATAGATAGTAGCAGATGCGGCGCCTTGCACCACTTCTATACGTTCCACTTGCCCAAGATCTAGAGTATTTAAATCTTCAAATGGAATTTCAACTCCGTCCAACATCACTAGTGGCCTGGTACCGCGCGAAACGCTGTTTATGCCTCTTAAAACAATATTGACTTTGTCGCCGGGGTTACCGGAAACGGAAGAAATTTGAGCGCCTGGAATTTTGCCGATAATGGCCTGATCGAGTGTGGCGGCCGGTACAGCCGGAAGCTTATCTCCACTAATAGATTCTACTGAAATCACCAGCTTTCTCTTGCTGGTGGCAACACCCGTACCAGTAACTACCACTTCACTCATAGCGCGGGTATCCTGGACCAATTGAATCTGGAGATTTCCTTCATCGGCAGCGACCTCTTTTGGTTCAAAGCCGACCGCGCTAAAGACCAATTTTGCGTTTGGATGTACACTTAAAGTAAATGTACCAGCCGGCGCGGTCGTGGTACCATTTCTTGTTCCTTTTTCAACAACGGAAATTCCGTAAAGTGGAGTTCCGGTGAGGTCTGTAACCTTGCCAGTTACAGTTTTTTTCTGAGCCCATACTAGCTGAACGGCAAGGAGTAAGCCGCCCAGGAAGAGCAGTTTTAATTTTCTCATGTGTCGCAGTTTAGTTTAACCGTTTGTGGTAAAAAATTACCGAAAATGTAAATATACAGCCATTAGACAAAAAAAATCACGCAGAAAGCTGCGTGATTCTAATTTATTTTTAATCCCCAAGATTAGCTCCTGTCCCGGCTCCCCGTATATAATAAAATATATTGGGCCAATGTAACGACTGCAGCCAGGGCCGCAACCACATAAGTCATGGCTGCCCATCTTAAGGCATCTTTGGCTTTGGGATACTCAAATGAATTTGTAACATTGGTGTGATTGAGCCAGTTCAAGGCTCTTCGGCTGGCATCAAATTCAACTGGTAACGTGATGAGAGTGAAAAGTACGGTGATGCTCATCAAAATGATCCCGATCAAGAGAAGAGTTGGATTTCCCCTTACAGCCATGATCACTCCAATGAGTAAAATCCAGTTAACAAGCGTCGAGCTGAACTGGACCGTTGGCACCATTTTGCTCCTTAGCATCAGCCATTTGTAAGATGCAGCGTGCTGTACTGCGTGGCCGCACTCATGGGCAGCCACAGCTGCAGAAGCTACGCTGGTACCGTTGTAGACATCAGGGCTTAGATTCACAGTCTTGTCTACAGGATTGTAGTGGTCACTTAAAAAACCCTCTGCGGATACCACTTTTACATCATAGATGCCATTCTCCTTCAGCATTTTTTCAGCAACGTCTTTGCCACTCATTCCATTGGCCAGGGGTACTTTAGAATAACTCGAAAGCCTGCCTTTCAATATCAGTGAAACAAGCATACTTATTCCTAAAAAGATCAGCGAAATAATCATTATTGATGGTGTCATTTTTATTGGTTTCTTTAATGTCTAGCTACATGAACAAATCTATTTCCAAACTATTTTTCCTTAAAAAACCGTCATTTATGAAGACAATCCAAGTCGTTTTGTCATAGAGAATTTTTCAACGCTTCATGCTTGCACATGGAAATCAAAAGTGTTTTTACTGGTGCTTAGCCGAAGGATCCTTAGAATTTGTTAATCAGCTAATTAGGTGCCCAGTTTGAGCGTATTCCAGTTCCGTTTTCTAATAAATAATTGGCGTAAAAGTTATTCACAGCAGCAAAAAATTATTTTGTTATGTGACTCAGATTTGTAACTTAGTGCAAGAATTTAATGGGTTAGTAAGTAAGAGGGTTGATCGTAAGATCAGCCCTTTTTACTTTTTAAATTAACCCACAATTTTTTTCTCGTCTTTTTTTCTCGTCTGCGATCAAATTTTCTTTTCCTTTTAAGAATCACGACGACTTGATTCGAAAGATTAACTTTATTTCATGAGCAAAATAAAGACGGCTTTTTTTTGTCAGAACTGCGGATACGAAACTGTAAAATGGTTGGGTCAATGTCCTTCATGTGCTCAATGGAATACTTTCGTCGAAGAGCTAATTCAAAAAGAAGACAAAAAAAATAATGGATGGAAAAATTATGACACGGGGAGTCGGGTAAACAAAACAATTGCTCTACATGAGATTGCCACCAATGAAGAAAAAAGATTGACAACTTCAGATGTTGAGCTCAATAGGGTGTTGGGAGGTGGAATCGTTCCGGGAAGTATTACATTAATTGCAGGTGAACCCGGCATCGGGAAATCAACTCTGTTTTTGCAAAATGGTCTCTCGTTACAAAAGATCAAAGTTCTGTACGTGACCGGTGAGGAAAGTGAGCAGCAGATAAAAATGAGAGCGGAGCGGTTGAACCTGGTAAATGAAAATTTTTACCTGCTCACGGAAACTTCAACACAGCTGATTTTCCAGGAAATAAAAAAATTGAAGCCCGGGCTGATCATCGTCGATTCAATTCAGACGCTGCAGACTCCTTTTATTGATTCATCGCCCGGAAGCGTTTCACAAATAAAAGAAAGCGCGGCAGAATTTCAAAGATTTGCAAAGGATACGAACACTCCAGTTTTTCTGATTGGTCATATCACAAAGGATGGCGCCATCGCGGGGCCGAAGATTTTGGAACATATGGTAGACACCGTTTTGCAATTCGAAGGAGATCGCCATTATGCCTATCGCATTCTTCGCACTTTAAAAAATCGGTTTGGTAATACGTCTGAATTGGGTCTTTATGAAATGACCGACACAGGAATGAAAGGCGTAACCAATCCGAGTGAGATTTTAATTACTCAAAAAGAGGATCAACTCAGTGGCATTGCAATCGCTGCTTCCGTCGAAGGCATCAGGCCATTGTTAATTGAAGTGCAAGCTCTGGTTACTCAATCCGTGTACGGCACGCCTCAGCGTACCGTTACAGGCTTCGATTCAAGAAGATTACAATTGTTGTTGGCTGTCCTGGAAAAAAGAGGCGGATTTCATTTTGGAATGAAAGATGTTTTCTTAAACATCGCAGGTGGCTTAAAGGTCGAGGACCCCTCTATTGATCTCGCCGTTCTCTGCGCTTTACTTTCCTCCTATGAAGACGTTCCTTTACAAAATCATCTTTGCTTCGCGGGAGAAGTCGGGTTGAGTGGAGAGATCAGAGCTGTGAACAGGATTGAACAGCGTATAGCAGAGGCTGAGAAACTCGGCTTTGAAAAAATCATGGTTTCCAAATACAATCTGCCTGCCGCTAGCAAAGGTCAAAGGGGATTGGCAAAACAAAAATTCAATATTGAAGTCATAACGATGGGCAGAGTAGATGAGGCGTACAAATACTTATTCCAGATTTAGTAATTATTAATCAGCGCATGGTTGGACTTAAAGAAATAAAGAACTCTTTCCTTCATCTTTTATTCCCGCATGTATGCGCTGGTTGTGGGAGCGATATCATTAGCGAAGAAAGTGCATTGTGTATGCGATGTCTAGTTGAAATGCCTGAAACCAACTTTCATATTCATGCCAATAATCCCATCGAAAAAATTTTTTGGGGAAGACTCCCGGTAACTAATGCAACAGCGCAGTATTATTTTACTAAGGAATCATTGATGCAACATCTCATGCACCAGTTTAAGTACAAAGGCAACAAAGACCTGGGAAGGCAATTGGGCCGGCTGATAGGCGATGACATTCAACAAACCAATCGATTTAAGAATGTCGATGCTCTTATCCCACTGCCCCTATTCCCGGCAAAAGAAAAAAGAAGAGGTTACAACCAGGCAACGATTCTATGCCAGGGCATTGCCGAGGTAATGGATTTGGAAATCCTTGAGAATGTCATAATACGTCCTCAGCCTACAGAAACGCAGACGAAAAAAGGAAGAATGGAGCGCTGGCAAAACATAGAAGGAAAGTTTCAATTGCTGCAACCTGAAAAGATCCGGAATAAACACGTGTTACTTGTGGACGACGTCATAACAACCGGTGCCACCCTCGAGGCCTGCGGTCAGGAACTCATGAAAGTTGAAAATATTAAACTAAGTATAGCTACTCTTTGCTACAGCTCCAGGTAGCCTGTCGTGACTTACTGCATAAAGCATGGGGAGAAATCCTTTTCTTCTATTATTTTTGATGCCAATGAAATTAACCTTCGGCTTATTAATCTTATCCCTTTCGATTTTTCTTGTTGCGTGTAAAAAAGAGTCTTTTATTACAAGTCCCGATGCACAGGTGACCATTACTGCCGATAGTTTGAAATATGATACTGTCTTTACCACAACTGGGTCGATTACCCAATCATTCAAGATCATTAATGAAAACAATCAAAAACTAAGGATCTCATCAATAAAGCTAGCAGGTGGAAATTCTTCTTACTACAAAATCAACGCAGACGGTTACCCTGGTCCGGAAATAAATAACCTTGAGATCAACGCTAATGATAGCATTTACGTTTTTGTTTCAGTGATCATTGATCAAAATGCAAACAGTCTCCCTTTCATAGTACAGGATAGTATCAAGATTAATTACAACGGAACTGAAAGTTGGGTGCAATTAGAAGCCTGGGGACAAAACGCGCATTTTTTCCGCAGTAAGAAAATATCAGCAAATGAAACCTGGACAAACGATCTGCCCTACGTGATTCTTGGTTCCTTGTTTATTGATCCTGCCAAAGTTCTAACCATTGAAAAAGGCTGTCGGATCTACGTGCATGCTGACGCTCCGATCATTGTTAATGGCAGCATTCAAGTAAATGGAGAAAAAGACTCTGTTGACCGTGTTTACTTTCGCGGAGACAGGCTTGATGACCCTTACAAGGATTTCCCTGCATCTTGGCCCGGTATTTTTTTTAATACCAGTAGCCAGGATAATGTATTCAATTATGCCATTTTAAAAAATGCTTACCAGGCTATTGCTGCGCAGGACCCTTCACCCAACGCTCCCAATCCAAAAGTCACATTGAATGAATGCATCATCGATAATGCCTATGATGCGGGCATCATTACAATTAATTCCAGCATATATGGAACCAATTGCCTGATCAGCAATTGTGGCAAGAACCTATACTTATTAAAAGGAGGGGATTATCAATTTGTTCATTGCACCGCTGCCAGTTATTCCAACAATTTTATTTTACACAAGGACCCAGTATTGCTCGTCAGTAATTATGTCAATGAAAATAACGTACCCCAAACAGCCCCTCTTACCGCAGTGTTTCAAAATTGTATTTTTTGGGGTGAAGGCGGGTTAAGGGATGACAGTGATGAGGTGGTTGTTGCGATAAGTGGCCCTAACGCCCCGGTCATATTTAATAATGATCTTTTAAAAGTTAATAATGGACCCCAAAATTCAACGTTGAATTCCGTTTCAACACAGTTAAAAAATCAAAATCCTTTGTTTGACAGTATAAATGTTTCAAAAAATTATTATGATTTTCATTTGCAAGGAAGTTCACCCGCGAAAGACAAAGGAGCAAATACAGGCGTGACAATTGACCTGGATGGCAAGCCTCGGCCCTCCGGCCCTCCCGATTTGGGGTGTTATGAAAAACAATAGGGAGATGTAGCAAAACAATGACTGTTTTCAGTGCGAACATTCTTAACTTTATTGTCCTAAAAAATTTTGAGATGAAAACCTTAATGCTCGCAGTCATACTTTCAGCTACCCTGACCGGATCATCCATATATGATTTTAAGGCGCCGGGCCTTACCGGAGGCACGATCAATTTTGCCGATTTCAAAGGCAAAAAGATCATGATCGTGAATACAGCTTCAATGTGCGGTAATACTCCGCAGTATAAAGATCTTGAAGCCTTATATGAAAAG
Organism: Bacteroidota bacterium; assembly: GCA_005883765.1. Classification (GTDB taxonomy): domain Bacteria; phylum Bacteroidota; class Bacteroidia; order Chitinophagales; family Chitinophagaceae; genus VBAU01. The sequence continues at coordinate 80,523 of VBAQ01000067.1, read as the reverse complement.
TATAAGAATAAATTAGTGGTTGTAGGTTTCCCGGCCAACAACTTTGGGGCACAAGAGCCTGGCACCAATGATGAGATACATCAATTTTGCACAAAGAATTTTGGAGTTACTTTTCCAATGGCTGAAAAAGTTTCTGTAAGAGGCGATGATATTGATCCTTTGTTTAAGTGGCTGGTTGAACAATCCAATGAACTTGCAAAAAAAGTTCCGACAGATAATTCACGCGACATTGTATGGAGAAAATTTTTACAGGATCCTGTTATTTGGAATTTTACAAAGTTCCTGATCGATGAGAAAGGAAATTTAATTGCGGTATTCCATAACAAGGTAAATCCAATGAGTGAAGAGGTGTTGAAATATCTGAATTAAGAGAACCAGGATCTTCAGGATTAAAATGATTAAGAGGAAATTTTGTTGAAGCTGTCTCATAAGGCAGCTTTATTTTTATTCAAAACTCGATGCGATTTTCTGAAATAATAGGCCAGCAACAAGTCAAACAGCAACTTGTTGAAATGGTTCAGCATAACCGTCTCAGTCACGGCTTGCTTTTTTTGGGAAAGGAAGGAAATGGATCGTTGCAGCTGGCCATTGCTTTGGCTCAATATCTGACCTGCGAAAAAGTAGCTATTGATGCTGGCCAACCGACAAATACGATCTCCTCGCTTTTTGATAAATCTGAAATCCGAAATCCCCTACCCGAAATTCCAAATGATTCCTGCGGTGCTTGTCCTTCCTGTAACAGAGCACACCAGCTTATTCATCCGGACATTCATTTTTCCTATCCTGTTGTTACAAAAAGATCAGGCTCTCCGCCTATCAGTGCAGACTATATTTCTGAATGGCGGGAGTTTATCAAGTCATATCCTTACGGCAATGTGTACGACTGGCTGCAATTTATCGGAGCCGAAAACAAACAGGGAAATATTACTGCCCAGGAATGTAACGATATCATTCGTCAACTAAGCCTGAAAAGTTTTGAAAGCGAATACAAAATCCTTATTCTTTGGATGCCGGAATATCTCGGTAATGAAGGAAACAAATTGCTTAAACTGATCGAGGAGCCACCGCCAAATACCTTATTCATTCTAGTTGCCGAAAATGAGTCGCTCATCTTGCCGACCATCGTTAGTCGCTGTCAATTGATAAAAGTTCCGGCGCTCGATACGAGTCAAATTGAAGAGGCACTCATTAACCGAAACAAGACGAGCAATGAAATTGCCCGGCAAGCCGCCAGTGTGAGTGAGGGAAATTACCGGGAAGCCTTGCAATTAGTTCAGCATGCCGAAGAAGATTGGCAAAGCTTGCTGCGGGAGTGGCTGAATGCGATCTTAAAGACCGGCCCGGTAGCCCAAACCAAATGGGTGGAGGAAGTGAGCCGCCTGGGTCGCGAGAAGGAAAAACAATTCCTCCGGTATTTCAACCACCTGCTCGAACAGGCTATTCGCGATAGACTAATGGCCGAAAATGTCTACTTGCCCGAAAATGAAAAGGATTTTGCCAATCGGCTCAACCGGATCGCCGATATTAGCCAACAACGGGCAATCATTGAAGAGCTTGACCAAGCCACTTACTTTATTGAACGCAATGCCAACGCCAAGATCCTCTTTCACGCACTCACCATTAAACTATACCATATCATTCAGGACAAAATTGTATTTTTGGCCAATTGAGATATTGGTCAGTGAATAAGGGATCCCAAAATATCCGGGTGTGAATGGTTGAGAGAAATATTATTGAGTCATCTTATATAACTATATTCAGCTTTGGTTGTGTCACTCACTGCATCGTTCTGTAATCTAATCAGCCATGACGAGCAGTAATCCAGGTGTACAAGTGTGCGACGCAACAGGCGATAAATAGAATTCCTTCCGCTGGCTTCATAATTATCTCCTCCATTGTCTCAATGTTCAAATTGTAAATTCTCTGAAGGTCAATGGCTCTATTTGAGAGTTCCTTTGGAATAAAAACGAAAGATGGGTTGCGGAAGCTGTGGCGTTAAACCGAATGGATGTAAAAGTAATGGCGGTTGCAATACGGGTAGTTGCAACCGGTTGAATACTTATGACTGGCTTTACAATATGCCGGCACCAGATGTTGACAGCAGTTGCAAAGTGGTTGAAGTTTCTTTCAACAATGGCAGTCGTAAGGATTTTCATCGCAATATAACGCTTCACCAATTTGAGAAAGGCGACCTGGTGTCTGTGGAAGGGGTGAGTGGTTTCGACGTAGGCGAAGTTTCATTAACCGGCGAGATCGTTCGCCTGCAAATGAAAAAGCGGAATGTTAAAGAAGATAACCCGGAAATGAAAAAACTATTGCGCCGGGCCAGCGACCGTGACATTACTATTTGGAAACAGAATAAAGCAAGAGAGCCACAGGCCATTATCCGAAGCAGGGCCATTGCCAAACAGCTCAAACTTGAGATGAAGATCAGTGAAGTGGAAATGCAGGCCGATGGACGCAAGGGCACGTTCTTTTATATTGCTGATGGTCGTGTGGATTTCCGTGAACTCATAAAGGTCTATGCGAGCGAATTCAAGCTTAAAGTCGAAATGCGACAGATCGGTGCCAGGCAGGAAAGTGCAAAGGTCGGCGGAATCGGTAGTTGTGGCCGGGAGCTTTGTTGTGCCACCTGGCTTACAGATTTCAGATCAGTCAATACGGCTGCGGCCAGATACCAGAATCTCTCCATCAATCAAACCAAGCTAAGCGGCCAATGCGGACGATTGAAATGTTGCTTGAATTACGAACTCGATACTTACCTTGACGCCCTTCAATATTTTCCAGATAACTGCGACACAATTCAAGTGACGAAGGGAACAGCGAATCTCATCAAAAAAGATATTTTCAGAAACCTCATGTGGTACATGCTGCCGGATAGCAGCAAACAATACCCGCTCACGATAGAGAGAGTTAAAAAAATTAAATTATTGAATGAGCAGGGAGTAAATCCTGAAGAACTGGAGGCGGTAGAACTTACGTCATCGAAGCCGAAAGAAGTTGAACCGGAATTTGTCGATGTTGTGGGACATATCAGCTTGCGAAGTCTCGAGAAAACGGATAAAAGAAGAGCGCATCAAAAACAGCAAGGACAACAGCAGAAGCCTCAGCAAAGGCAACAAGGTAAGCAACAGCAACAACAAAAAGGTCAACAAAATCAACCAGGGAGGCCTGGAGGTCAGCAAAGGCCACCACAAAAAAGAAAGTGAGAAAAGTCAAAAGTCGGAATCAAAAAATGTCTTTCCCCAAATCGTTTTAGAATTTGCTTCCGCGTGCCCTGGCGATTATCTCGCTCCTGGCCGGTTAGACGGGGAATTTACCACTCTATAGATCGCATCCTGGATCTTTCCTCTTATTCTCAGATCAGAGAGCTTATTGTTGTTCCTCGTTGGATATACTCTGTTCGAAAGAAAAATGTAGACAATATTGTATTTGGGATCTACCCACACGCATGTGCCGGTGAAACCCGTGTGCCCGAAGGTTTCAGAAGATGCCAGGGCCGACGGGTAGGGATCGGGATTTATCGCATTATCTTTTTCAGGTTTATCAAAACCATAACCGCGACGACTCACATTGCTATGATAAGCTGTGAAAAAATTTATCGTTTTCGATTTCAGGTAACGTTTGCCATTCAAAGTACCTCCGTTTACCAACATTTGGTATAGCCTTGAAAGGTCCTGGGCGTTTGAAAATAAACCCGCATGACCGGCAACACCACCAAACATCGAAGATCCCTCGTCATGCACGTCACCCCAAATCAATTGGCGCCGAAAATGACTGTACTCGTCTTCAGTGGGAACCACCTGGCTCAAGGAGAATTTCTGTCTTGGCTTGAAACCCGTTGTTGTCATTGCCATTGGAGCATAAAAAGTTTTTTGTACATACTCATCGAGAGGCTTACCCGTAATGGCTTGTACAATTTTCCCCAGGAAAATGAAATCATTATCACTATAAACATATTTATGTGGAGTGCTCAAGGGACTCTTTAAGATTCTTTGGAACATCGTGTCGTTCCAGTCATTTCTTAGATAAAGATCTTCGGCCACCCGGATATTGAAGCCCGGCTTTTCATCTCGTGAATAGATCTGAGGATTTGGAACACCGGTCGTTGTGTCGATGGTTTCTCTGTAAAATGCAATGAAGGGAACAAGCCCGGCCTGGTGCAATAAAATGTCTTCGATTTTTAGATGAGCTTTATCAGTCCCTTTTGCCCAGGGTAAGTAGTCGCCAAGCGTCTTATTCAATTTAATTTTCCCTTGCTCATATAATTTCATTATTGAAACTGTGGTAGCAGAAATCTTTGTCACGGAGGCCAGGTCAAAAATGCTTTCAGATTTCATCAGGCGTGAAGATGGATCGTATTGATAATGTCCGAATGCTTTTTGATAAACTATCTTTCCGTCCTTGGCAGCCAGTACCACGCAGCCAGGAAATGCTCCTTTATCAATCGCGTCAGAAATTACAGAATCAACCTGGTAAAATTTGTTGGACGCATAATTCTGGCGAGGTACAAAGGCCGAATATCCATACTTGAATGGCCCAATGGAAACGGGTAAGGCACCCTTCGCAGTTATGTCTCCGGCATAAACGTCGGCCACCGTGTACTGTGTTATGTCATCATCCTGGTAGCAGGCGATAAGATGTGGTGCCGACAAAAAATTCTTGATAGCCAGTACATTTCCAAAAACAAAGTTTTTCGTGTTGAACTCCTGCAATTGATAAAAGAAATCAATAGCGGGGTTGCTTATGCCATAATTATTGGCGGGACGCAGACTATATCCGCTTACACTAACTACCACCTCATCATAATGGCTCTCCCGGAGCTTTTGCAAAATCCGCTCTGCCTGAATTGTACTGTCTTTGTAAGAGAAAGTAAATACATCAGCATTTTTTCTTTGTTGTAAGGCTTTGCCAAAAAAAGTTGGAGAGGATGCACCAATGGCCACATAAGCCAGCTTCGGTGCAGCATTATAGGGTGTGATCTTATTCTTGACAACAGTGATTGTTTCCCTGGCAACTCTGTACCTTATTTCTTCCGTTCTAGCATTCAGGTCTTTTAAAAGATTTAATGTGTCAATAGCTTTCCATTTATTCAGGCCCAATTGGTATTTTGCATTCAACACTTTTTTCACTTTAGTATCAACATCCTCCCAGCTCAATCTTTTATCTTCAATTGCCTGGCTTATTGCGGCAATAGCATCGGGAACACTCTCAGGCAAACAAAGCATGTCATTTCCCGCCACCAGGGCTTGCACAGCAGCCTCCCCGCCGGGCCAGTATTTTGCAACTCCTTTCATTTCTAACGCATCTGTAAACGTCAAACCATTGTAGCCAAGATCTTTCCTTAGTAAGTTCGTTACATTATTTTTTGAAAGCGATGTTGCTTTGTTGGGCGTGCTATCAATCGCGGGTATGTATAAGTGCGCAATCATCACACTTCCTACTCCTGCGTCAAATAAAGCTTTGAAGGGTTTTAGTTCCAGGGAATCCAATTGCCCTATTGATTTGTTGATCACAGGAAGATCAAGGTGTGAGTCCACATCCACATCGCCGTGACCAGGAAAATGTTTTGCACAGGCCATGACACCTACGTCCTGCATGCCTTTCATATATGCCAGGCCGTACTGCGTTACCTTGTTTTTGTCTTCACCAAATGAGCGGTAGCCGATTACGGGATTATTGGGATTGTTATTGATATCAACTACAGGAGCATAATTTACTTGCACACCGATTCGCTTGCATTGTTCACCTATAGCCCTGCCCATTTCATAAACGAGCGCCGGATCATTCAGAGCACCTAAGGTCAGTTGGTAGGGAAATTTATTTACGCTATCTAAACGCATTCCCAAGCCCCACTCTGCATCCGTAGTTACCATCAATGGAGTTTTGGCAATGCTTTGATAATAATTTGTTGCGTTGACTTGCCTTATTGGGCCACCCTGGAAAAAACAGATGGCGCCCACATTGAATTTATGTATCAGGTCGGCGGTTTTTGAAATACCTGTATCATTCGGAAGAGCTCTAATCACGAGAAGCTGTGCAATTTTTTCCTGGCTATCCAGCGCTCTAAAAACACTGTCCACCCATTCATTTTTTGAAAGCCCACTTTTATATTGAGCAAAAGAAAAATTTGTTGCAATAAATAAAACACTGGTAAGAAAAAATTTTCTCATACATCGCCTTGAGGCCAGCAAGTTAACACAATTCAATTACCGAAATCATCAGTGAGTTGCTAAAGCAAACACGAAGATTGTGTCTCCATTGGCTTTTTTATCCTTGTTTATTATCACGACAGAAATCTTTTTTTGTAGCTGTTGAATGCAATTCATATTTGATGCGAAATGAGGAAAACCATTCTGTTGCCATGCCTCCAAAATCGCTTATTTTTGGCAGAGGAGAAAATGATCGTGCCTGATAAAATTTTATTACTTCCCGATAACATTGCCAACCAGATCGCAGCGGGAGAAGTGATCCAGCGGCCCGCGAGTGCGGTGAAAGAACTCATGGAAAATGCCGTTGATGCAGCAGCTACCGAAATCAAACTGATTCTGCAGGAAGCCGGAAAGGCCTTGGTGCAGGTAATTGACAATGGGAGCGGAATGAGTGAGACGGATGCACGGATGAGTTTTGAGCGGCACGCCACTTCAAAAATCCAAAGCATAGACGATCTTTTTCATATTCGCACGATGGGTTTCCGGGGTGAAGCACTAGCCTCCATTGCCGCAGTGGCACAGGTGGAATTAAAAACAAAAAGGGAAGAAGATGAAGCCGGCACCTATCTTGAAATTGAAAACAGCGTTGTCAAAAAGCAAGAGCTCATTGCCATGGCGAATGGTACAAGCATTGCCATGAAGAACTTATTCTTCAATGTTCCTGCCCGCAGAAATTTTTTGAAGAGCAATGCGGCGGAAATGCGACACATCGTTGAAGAATTCACCAGAGTGGCGCTTTCTTTTCCGCACATCTTTTTTTCTCTCTCGGCGAATGGCCAGCAAATTTTTCACCTGGAGTCAGGCAGTCTGAAGCAGCGCCTTCTCCACCTTCTCGGAGGCACATACAATGCAAAATTGGTTGCCGTAAAAGAAGAAACCGACTACATGAATATTTATGGGTTTGTTGGTAAACCAGAGACGGCAAAGAAGACGAGGGGCGACCAGTATTTTTTTGTAAATAACCGTTTCATCCGCAGTGCGTATCTCAATCATGCTGTGATGACTGCCTACCAGGAAATGATCTCCGTAGACAGTTTTCCTATGTATGTTCTGTTCATTGANNTCTTGATCCTACACAGGTGGACGTGAATGTGCATCCTACCAAACAGGAAATAAAATTTGAGGACTAAAAAATTGTCTACGCTTTTGTCCACGCCGCTATCAAACATGCCCTGGCTCAATTCAGTGTAACCCCTGCTTTGGATTTTGATCTCGATTCGTCCATACAACAATTACCATCCATTCAGCAGCCATTTACCGAGGAGAGGCAAACTGCCGCAACTTCCGGTCCTATTTTTAAGGCATTCACTGAAAAACACCAGGCACATGTGATTGAGCCGGACAAGAGTGCCGGGCTGAGCAATTGGAAAGATTTTTTTGAGAGCTCCAGGTCGGGTGTTCAAACCCTGGAAACAAACATTGAAGAAATCCAACTCACCACTCACCAGTCCCCACCCACCGAATCATTATTACAACTCCATACTCAGTTTATTTTGGTGCAAACGGAGAACGGATTCATCCTGATCAATCAGCAAGCTGCACATGAAAGAGTACTGTATGAAAAATTAGGCGAAGCCATAAAGGGGAAAGCGATTCCAACGCAACAGACCATGTTTCCGGTTACGCTCGAATTAGTCCCTGCTGATTTTGTTTTATTGGAGGAATTGATCGGTGATCTTAACCAGTTTGGTTATTTTATAGAACCATTTGGTAAAAACACATTTATTATCCAGGGAACGCCTGCGGACGTAGGAGAGGGAAATGAAAAAATGATCCTTGAAAGATTATTGGAACAGTATAAGAATTTTTCTTCGGAGATTAAGTTCTCTCAGCGGGAAAAACTCATTCGTGCGTTGGCAAAACAACAGGCTGTTAAGCCAGGACAACAATTAGGTGAAAGAGAAATGCAATCTCTGGTAAATGATCTTTTTAATTGTGCACAGCCCAACAGTGCGCCTGATGGTAAGCCGACTTATTTGGAATTTAAGTTGGAGCAATTGGAAAAAATGTTTGGGAGATGACAGACTCTCCTAAGGAGTGGACTGTAGCCGCCCAAAACTTGGTGGTCGAACCATTTTTCTATTTTTGAAATTTAAAATCAATGACTTGTGCGAAGAACAAGGGTTGTGTGTTGATGGCTCCTCGGAGGTCGGGAGGAAGTCAGAAAGGGCATTAATATTTTTCTCGTATCCCTTCAATAAATTTCTCCACTGCTCGCCTTACCGCGGTTGCCGCGGAATTATGATTATTGACGAGCACCGAAAAGATCAGCAACGTGTTTTTCTTTGTGTATAGAAATCCGCTAAGAGAAACAACGCCGGATAGAGTTCCAGTTTTGGCAAACAGATATCCAGTTTCCGACCTGTAATAATTGCTCAACGTTCCTTCATTGCCTGTCGGAAAAATATTTTTCATCCTGTCCAGGCCAAATTCATTTTTCATTTTGTTGAGGATGGCGACAAAATCCTGCGGCGAAAATAGATTATAGCGGCTAAGCCCTGAGCCATCCACCCATCTTGGTTTTTGAGGCAGGTCTTTAAAGTCTTTTTTTAATAGTGTGTCAATGATCTTTTCATCATTCATCACTCCCAGCACTTCATTACTCACCATTAATAAACTTTGTTCAGCAAAAAAATTGTCGCTGCGATGCATCATGGGCTTGAGGAGAGAGTCGGTAGGTTGTGAGCGAACTAGATTTACATGGAGGGTGTCACCCAAAAAATTTCCCCCGAAAATTTGAGGAGTGACCAATGTGATGGTTTTATGGATTGTGTCTCGTAATAATTCAAGAGCCGTATTTATTCCATTTGTAACGAAGGGGACATATTGCTCTTTTAAAGCTTCGCTGCCTTGAGTTATTTTATAAACATTTTCACTAACGGCTCTTTGTACAAAAAAATTTTTTGCTCTTGCTGTATCGAAATTCACTATCCAGTTCACTTCCGGAATAGAATAAACAAGCGGACCATCACTTCCCGATTCCATGGTCCATTTAGCCACATTACCATACACTGGCAAAGGACTTCTTTCGGCCATATAATCGTCGTTGTAATCATTCCATGCCCATCCTGAGCCTAAAGGTTGCTCTTTCCAATTCACATCTGATGTGTAAACTTTTTTATTTGTCTTTTGCAAATAATCAATTACAACTTGTCTCTTAAAATCGGGATGAAGTAAGGTCGGATCTCCATTCGCGAGAAAAAAAATCGCCGTATCGTTTTCCCTTTTTAAAATACATCCCAAACTATCTCCTAAATATTTCATCGCGGCATAGCAGGTAGGAATTTTTGTATTGCTGGCGGGAACAAAATAATGATCGCCCTGGTAATTGTACCAGTACTTGTTTGTAGCGGGTTCGTAAATGCTGATGCCGACATGAGCCGTTCTTAGCGACGGATCTTTTAGTACAAATTGTGCGGATTTTGAAATTTGTTTTTGTGTCGAGCAGGATGCGATAATTAATAATGAAGAATTAATAATTAATAATTGTTTTACGCAGCTCAGCGTTTTTTTCTCCATTCTTAATTTTTAATTATTAATTACTAATTAAAATAGACGACTTCACCTTCAGCGGAGCTCTGCAGGGCCGCTTCAATAATGCGAATCGTTTTGACGCCGTCTTCAGCAGGAACGGGATTGCGCGCTACGCCAGTTAGTGCTTTATACACATCATCATAATACCCCATGTAATTTCCAGGTATTGAAGTAAGGTGACTGTAAATCTCTTCACCATTTATTTCGGTATGCAATATTCCGTCAGGTTGGGCCGGAGGCGGGCACCAGGTTTCCAATGAAGGAGTAACTCCCGCGTTCAATTGTGTCTCCTGTAGATCGGATCGCTGTTGAAGAAAACTTCCCTTCATGCCATGCAATGTATACGCGGGCACAGTCTCACGGGCAATGCAAGTTGCCTTTAGTCTTACCCGCATCGATGGATAATACAACAATATCTCGAAATAGTCTTTTGCCTTTACCTCGTTCCGCATTTTCCAAACATCAGCAAATAAAGCCTGTGGCCAACCAAACAATTGCAATGCCTGGTCAACAAGATGAGGGCTCAGATCATAAATAATCCCTGCACCCGGCAGATCACCTTCTTTGTGAGGTTTACCAGCAGGAACAGGCCGGTAGCGATCATACCTTATCTCCACTTCCCGTAATTCACCAAGCAATTTTTTTTCAATGACATCTTTTACTGCGCGGTAATCGCCATCGTAGCGGCGATTCTGGTAAATGCTTAATAATAAATTTTTCTTTTTGGCCAGGTCAATTAACTGTTCACCCTCTTTTACAGTTACTGTAAAAGGTTTTTCTACAACAATATTTTTTCCAGCTTCCAACGCAGCTTTCGCGTTTTCGAAATGAAGATGAGTAGGAGTGTTTATAATAATAAGCTGTATTGAATTGTCCGCAATCAATTCTTCAATGGAGCGATATAGTTTCGACCGGGGATACCTTTCTCTTGAATCGTTGTTATGTCTTTCGACAATAGCAGTTAATTCATACCCCGGATGATTGTCGATGAATGGAGCATGAAATAGTTTACCGCTCATGCCATAAGAGCATACTCCTGTTTTTATAATTGTTTCCAAATAATTATTAATTAATAATTATTAATTACCCCTAGCCCCTCTCTTGTGCTCGCAGCCATCTCTCCGGAATTTCATTGCTGCTCGCCAGCAGATAGTCTTTATAACTGCAGGCAATGAAACTTCTGTTCGGTAGTTGCATCCACCATCTTCCAGTTTTTTTGCTTTGTAAAAAAGTCGTCTCCACTTCGGCAAAGGCAATGTGATACTCATTAAACGAATCACGCTGATCCAACTCCACTTCTCTTTTTCCACGACTTCTTCCATCAAGCACATACCAGATCATGTGTGAGATTTGCCTCGCAGTAAGCTCTTCCTTGTCGTGACCTGAATCGTAGCCATAAATTCCAATGCTGTTCACATTCGGACTCATGCCTGCATAGCGCATGAGTACGCATGCTTCCTCCCCGTTTAATCCATTTGGGGAAACCGTGTTTGAGGGAGCATAGGTATGCGCGATAGCGGAGATATCAAAACTGAACAAACTGCTGTTGCGTATCACGGGTTCCATTTCATCTATATTCTCTTTTACACTTCCCACCCTGTAGCAATCGAAACGCAGCTTATCCATCGTCTCCAGCATCCGGGGATGCACGTAATAACTTTGGAAGGAGATATGATTATAGTGTCGCACATAGTTTGGTTCAGCCGTAAGCATTTCCATCAAAAAATTCTCATGCCGAAAAGGCGAATCAATATTCAGATCGATCAATGCATCCACACATGACGCCTCAATTGCCTTCCCGTTATCAACATAGGCACCATACTGTGCGAGTGTAAGATCATGCGAACCACCCAAGATGATCACGGTCTTTCCATCGTTGATCAATTCATGCGTCACGGTTCTCAGCGCGGCATAAGAATCCGTGTACAGTGATCCCTCCCTGATGTTTCCAACATCGGCGAGTTTCACATCATTATGCCAGTAGTATAACGAATAAAGCTGGCGGCGGATGAGGTTGGGAGCGTCGCTGTGGCCGTGAATAAGACCGCTCCCTCTTTGTTCACCACAGCCAACAATGACCATGTTTACATCATCAAGATCAGGAAATTCTTCCTTTCCGGAGTCGTGACGAATTTGATGCGCTGAGATTATTTTACCGATCTGGCCTTCTTTGTAGCCTTCAGTGTGGGAGATCTCATTCAGATCAATTGGCGATAAAAAATCTGAAATGTTTAGATAGTCAGACATACTGCAATTTAAGAAGAACAGTCGTTGATACGATTGAGTAAAGGATGATGAGGAAAAATATTTACATCTTCATTTACTTCGAAGGGATATAAACTCCCGCCTCGGGACGGCAGGTTGAAAATCGCGGTTCTGGCTTATTTTTGCGTCCTTATGGATCAACTGTTACAACAAATCGAAGAATATAAAAAAGAGATCGGTCAATTTACAAACGGTGATATAAAAGCCGTTGAAGAATTCCGGATCAAATGGCTTGGCACAAAGGGGATCGTAAAAAGTCTAATGGGGGAGATGAGGAATATTCCCAATGACAGAAAAAAGGAATTCGGGCAGGTCTTGAATGATTTCAAAGCTTTGGTCGAAAATAAATTTGAAGAGCTAAAAGAAGGGAGCAGAATCGAGGAAACAGCAGCCGGCGCCGGGCTTGACCTTTCTCTTCCCGGCGATCCTTTACCGCTTGGCTCACGTCACCCCGTTAGTTTAATGAGAAACCGAATAGTTTCTATTTTTCAAAGACTTGGTTTTGCATTGGCTGATGGGCCCGAAATTGAAGATGACTGGCACAATTTTACCGCTCTCAATATGCCCGAGTTTCATCCAGCCCGGGATATGCAGGATACATTTTATGTGCAGCAAAATCCCGACTGGTTACTGCGAACGCATACCAGCAATGTGCAAATACGCGAAATGGAAAAAGGCAAGTTGCCTATCCGCGGAATCTATCCCGGCCGCGTGTATCGAAATGAAACGGTAAGTGCAAGAAGTCATTGTTTTTTTCACCAGGTAGAAGGATTATACATTGACGAAAATGTTTCCTTCGCCGATCTCAAACAGACCCTTTACTTTTTTGTCAAAGAGATGTATGGGACAGAGGTGAAAGTTCGTTTTCGTCCGTCCTTTTTCCCGTTCACCGAACCCAGTGCCGAAATGGACATCAGCTGTACACTGTGCAAGGGCGAAGGTTGCAGCGTTTGCAAGCACACAGGCTGGCTTGAGATCCTCGGCTGTGGTATGGTGCATCCCAATGTTCTGCAGAACTGTCGCATTGATCCTAATAAATACACTGGTTTTGCATTCGGGATGGGCATCGAACGTCCCGCGCTGCTCAAATATGGTATCAATGATATCCGACTATTCAGCGAAAATGACGTGAGATTTTTGCAACAGTTTGCCAGCGCGATATAGCGCACTACGGGCTTATCCGGTCGCTTTGCCTCGTTGCCAGTTAAGAACAGCACCGATTGCAAAAAGGATCATAGCTAAATAGCACCAGCCGGTGGCCTCTGCGGTTACGTTCATTCCTACATTGAATTGAAGGTCCGAAGATTTCATAGAGGTGTCAGACTTCACTTTTGATTTAATATCTATCAGCATAGCTACCAGGGAAGCGACAGCCAGGAGCCCAATGAATAAGTTGATCTTTCCTGCACCTTTAGAATCTAAAAGAGAGATCAGGAGCCCGATAGCACCAAGAACAAGCGCGGCAATCGCAAAAATATTTGGATCGTGTTTTTGATTGTATTCTTTCTTGTCGGCCGTATTATTTTCAGAGGAACCATCGAAAAAATTTTTGCTTACCATTTCTTTCCATTCACTGCCCATAGCAATACCCAAACCAGAATTGTTTGCGATGGCGGTACCATTGCACCTTATTTCAGCAAACGGCAATAAAAATAAAAGAATCGCAATCAAAAAAGCGACAGTGGAAGGAATTTTTGTTCCCAATATCCCGGTCGAGCGAGTTGCCGATGGCAACGGAGTAGCGGTAGACTCTTGTACAGTTTCCATTGTTTATGTTTTGGTCATAAAAGGTATGAGAAAGCAATGAAAAACCGCGAACAAGCTATCAACATTATCTTTATATCTCAGTTCAGCATATGAGCATCAATACCATTTGTGTTTGTGGTGCAGGCACAATGGGCAGCGGCATTGCCCAGGTCTCGGCAGTGGCAGGTTTCGATACCATCCTGTATGAGGTAGATCAGGCTATTCTTGAAAAAGCCAAATCTTCCATTGAGAAGAATTTGCAAACGCTGGTTGAAAAGCAGAAGTTGGGAGCCGGAGAAAAAGAGAAAATATTCCGGCTTATTCGTTTTACTGATGATTATCATCAATGCCGGGCACAGGTGATCATTGAAGCCATTGTTGAAAATTATGACGCAAAAAATGCTTTGTTCAATCAGCTGGCGACTATCAATGATGACAAGACCATCTTTGCCACGAACACCTCTTCCCTTTCGATTTCAAAGATTGGAAACAAAGTGACACATGCGCAACGTGTTATTGGTATGCATTTTTTCAATCCCGCATCACGAATGAAACTGGTAGAAATAGTAAAAGGAGAAAAGACCTCTGATGACGTAGTACATGCCCTTGTTGAGCTGGCAGGGCGATTGGGAAAGATTTCGGTGATTTGCAAAGATTCTCCCGGATTTATTGTTAACCGGGTCGCCAGGCCTTATTACATTGAAGCTCTAAGAGTGATTGAAGAAGGCGAAACTGATTTCGCTTCAATTGATGAACTGCTCGAATCTACAGGTTTTAAAATGGGACCGTTCAAACTAATGGATCTTATAGGAAACGATGTGAACTATGCGGTCAGTTGTAGTGTGTACGAACAATTAAATAAACCCGAGCGGCTGAAACCCTCGTTTATTCAAAAAGAAAAGGTAGATAGAGGCGAACTTGGAAAAAAAACCGGCAAAGGCTATTACGTCTATTGATGGTTCGATATTTCTATCTATCTTTCAACGGTGCAGTTCGTTCCTATTCAGTCTTACGATAATTACATCGAAGCGAATATTATTCGTTCCCGGCTCGAGCAAGAGCAAATTATATGCTGGCTCGCAGATGAAAATTCCACTACGACTATGCCCTTCTTAGCCAATTCTGGTGGCGGAATCAAATTAATGGTAGCTGAGTCACAGGTCGGGCGGGCTTTAGAACTTTTAAATATTTTTAAGCACAAGGCACCGGAATAATCTTCGTAAATTGCCTGCACATCTGCAGTCATGTGGGATAGAATTATCGAATATTTCTCCGACCTTGAACACCACCCGGTCCAGCGTATGATCCTTCTTGTTGGCGGGTTACTTTTTTTCTGGATCATAGAAGGTGCTATACCACTGCTTCAACTGTCATACAAAAAAACGAAGGTTCGCCATGCAGCGGTAAATTTTGGCTTTACGCTCATTCATCTCATTATTCATACTTTCCTTGCTATTCTTATAGTCAAACTCAGCGACTGGTGCAGGTCGGAACAATTTGGAGTGGTATACTGGCTGAATGCAAATGTGATTGGTACGATCATTATCTCCTTTTTAGCGCTTGATTTTTTTGGCGGTTGGCTGGTACATATCACGGAGCATAAGGTCTACTTGCTGTGGAAATTTCATGTAGTTCATCACGCTGATAATAATGTAGACGTTACTACAGGGCTTCGTCATCATCCCATTGAAAGTGTATTACGTGGTCTTTTCTTCTTTGCGGGTATTTTTGTCAGCGGCGCTCCGATGTATGCCGTTATGATCTTTCAAACTTTGCTTGTCCTGTCGGCTGCGTTTACTCATGCTAATATAAGTTTACCACGGTGGATCGATGTTCCTTTAAGCTATGTTTTTGTTTCCCCTAACATGCACAAGGTCCATCATCACTGGCAACAACCTTACACAGATAGCAATTACGGTGCGGTGCTATCAATTTGGGATCGCTTACTTGGAACGTACAAAAAGCTGGATGCAAAAGAAATTCACTACGGCCTGGACCGTTATTATCCCAACGAAAAAGATGAGGACTTTCTCACACTGATGAAAAAGCCTTTTGGCCAACTGGATAAGTGATTATTGTCCCGGATGCAGGAATTCTATTCTACTTTTGTTGTGTCTCCGAAGGAGTCCTTTGGACACTCACTCGGGCCTTCTGCTCGCTATTCAGCAAGGAAGTTCAACGGAAGGTTGTCATGCCGAGGCACGAGTCATCTATACGCCCAATCATTCTAATATTTGTATCTTAAAACGATGAAACAACTTCTTTTTTCATACATCATCATTTTATTTTTCACTTCTTTCCATAAAGCAGGACAAGTGAGTTGGATCCGCATCAATCAACTGGGATACACGCCCAAAGGAATAAAAGTGGCGGTGTGGTGTAGCAAAGAACAACAGGCAATTGACAATTGGCAATTAGTGGATGCTGCTACAAATAATACCGTTTATTCTGGCAAAGCTGGAAAAGCATTTGGAGCTTATGGTCCTTTTACTCTAACCTATCGTTTAAACTTTTCATCATTCACCCAATCCGGCAATTATTATGTACAAGCTGGCAACGCAAGGTCACCAGAATTCAGAATCGCGGATGATGTATATAAAGGCGCTGCCGATTTTTGTCTCCGGTATATGCGCCAACAACGGAGTGGTTTCAATCCTTTTTTAAGAGACAGCTGCCATACTCACGACGGTTATGTTTTGTATGGGGAAAAAGCGGGCATCCGGGACAGCACCCATATCGATGTGGTTGGCGGCTGGCATGACGCCAGCGATTATTTACAATACTCTTCAACTTCTGCAAATGCAACTTATCATTTGCTCATGACCTATCGTGATTTTCCAAAAGTTTTTGGCGATGAGAAACTAGCGAATGGCTTAGATGGAAAAAATGGAATGGCCGATGTTTTGGATGAAGCTAAATGGGGATTGGACTGGCTCTTAAAAATGCATCCAAAAGATGATTGGATGTTCAATCAAATTGCTGACGACAGGGATCACATGGGAATGCGAATTCCGAAGGAGGATAGTTTTTACGGGAGAGGAAATGAAAGGCCAGCATATTTTATTAACGGTGAGCCTCAGCAAAGAGGGAAATTTTTGAATAATACAACAGGAACTTCCTCCACTGCGGGAAAATTTGCAAGTGCATTTGCGTTGGGATCAATCATTCTCAAAAGATACGATTTTAATTATTCAGAAAATTTAAGGGCGCGGTCCTTGTCTGCATTTGATTTTGCAATAAAAAAGCAGGGGGCGACGCAAACCGTATCTGTCAGATCACCTTACATCTATGCAGAAGATAATTGGACAGATGATTTGGAATTAGCGGCTGCAAGTTTATACTCATTAACCGGAGGAGCGGCATGGTTAAGCAGCTCTATTTTAGATGCAGAAGGTGAAAAAATAACACCCTGGCTTGGTGCCGACACGGCAAAGCATTATCAATGGTATCCTTTCATTAATCTTGGTCATTATGAGTTGGCCAAACAATTAAAAGGAAAGGAAAGAGACACTATTGTTGGCTATTACAAAGAGGGCATTCAAAGAGTTTGGAGTAAAGCCAGGCAAAATGCTTTCTATCGAGGGATTCCATTTATCTGGTGCAGTAACAATCTCACTACCTCCTTCGCCATTCAGTGTTATTGGTACCGTCAACTGACAGGTGATAAAACTTTTTCTGAATTGGAGCAGGCAAACTTTGACTGGCTATTCGGTTGCAATCCGTGGGGAACAAGTTTTGTCTATGGCTTGCCTACAAACGGTGACACACCTACGGATCCTCATTCGGCATTTACCCATCTAAAAAATTACCCGATCGACGGCGGGTTAGTAGATGGGCCCGTTTATGGAAGCATTTACAAAAATCTTATCGGCATTACTTTATACCAACCTGACGAATACGCCGAATTTCAAAGTGATCTTGCCGTTTATCATGATGACTACGGCGACTATAGCACCAATGAACCCACGATGGATGGAACTGCGTCATTGATCTATTTATTAGCCGCAAAGGAAGCTGGAGGAGCAGCTCCGTTGAAATCTTCCCTAAAGGAGAAAACTTCGAAAGCCCTCTCCTTTGGAGAGCCCGCCCGTGCCGGTACGGACGGGGGCTTGGGTGAGGTCTTTACCCGAAATCATGGCGCCATCATCCGCGGCGACTCGACAAAAAAAGAGATTGCTCTCGTTTTTACTGGCGACGAATTTGCAGATGGCGCTGATTTCATCGCTAAAACCTTGAATAAAGAAAAAATAAAAGCATCATTTTTTTTAACCGGTCGATTCTATAAAAAGCCTGCCTGCAAAAAAATAGTGCAACAATTAAAAAGCCAGGGCAATTATCTGGGTCCGCATTCGAATCAGCATCTTTTGTATTGCGACTGGAACAATCGTGACAGCTTGCTCGTAGCCAGGGAAGATTTTACAAATGACCTTCTGACGAATCTTGATATCATGCATGGGCAGGGCATCAATACTCTCCATGTAAAATATTTTCTACCCCCGTATGAATGGTATAATGATTCAATTGCCAAATGGACAGAGGATCTTGGCCTGCAATTGATCAATTACAGTCCCGGTACTGTCAGCGCGGCTGACTATACAACACCCGCGGATAAAAATTATCGCACGAGTGATGTTATCTACAATTCGATTGTTAAGTATGAACAGTCCCATCCTGCCGGGTTAAATGGCTTCATTTTACTTATGCATATCGGCACCGATTCAAAAAGAACGGATAAATTGTATTATCAACTCCCACAGCTATGCAGATATCTTAGACAAAAAGGTTATCGATTTAAAACGATTGATGGGCTTTTGAAGTGAAAATTCGATGGGACTCAGCAAGTAGCTCACAGGACTATTCCCCCTGCTTTTCCGAATACTTTGTATTTTTGCGCAGCTATGGAATTTGAAAAAATACACAATAAAGGGCAAGCCCGCTTATTTAAGAGTCAGTATCTCGAAATATTCACCAAAACGCACCCGTTGGTGATATGGGGCATCTATTTGCCAATCATTGTTGGTTTGCTTTATTACAGTGCGACAACACTCTCATTCCCCGCATCGCGGATCATATTTACCTTTTTAGGTGGTATGCTTTTCTGGACTTTGTTTGAGTATCTCATGCATCGTTACGTTTTTCATTTTGTAGCAGAAAGCCGGTGGGCGCAAAAGTTTATCTATATTCTCCACGGCAATCACCATGAATACCCCAGGGACAGGGAACGATTATTTATGCCGCCAGTACCCAGCCTCATCCTGGCCTCTGCGATCTTTGTGATTACTTTTTTGGTGATGGGTTGGAATGTGGCTATGTTTTTCCCAGGGTTTGTCTTCGGTTATCTTATGTATGGTTCCATGCATTATGCCATCCATGCATGGAATCCCCCTTATAAATGGATGAAACCTCTGTGGCGTAATCATCACTTGCACCACTACAAAAACGATCACAATGGATTTGGTGTGAGCAGCACTTTATGGGATCATGTTTTTGGTACCATGTTCGATCTCAAAAATGAAAAAGAAGACAAAGAGAAAGTGAAGGAACTGATGTTTGCACGCAAACCATCTAAACAAGGGTTATAAAATCATTTTTTTGACTACTACCATTTTTCATTTTCCGGAATATCGTTATCTGCCCTGAATTTTTTTCTCGTTTGCATTTTCTCTAATTGCCGGTCGACGAGCATGTCAGCGATAACGGCCGCCGCATTTTTTTCTTGCTGTTGCAGGTTTGCTCTTAGCATTTTTTCGGAAACATCTACCCGGTAAAGTATCCGCATTAATTTATTGAAATCATTTGCGATGAGGTGATCTATATACTCTGAAACGGCGAGCTTCAATTCCTCGATTGATCTTTTTGAATGCAGGTCAATTTCCAGGCTATCCGATAATTCGGAAATTATGGGTTCGATTTCTTTCATCAGTCAGAATTTTTCTAAGGCGCCTAAACCAAATAAAGCAAAATCGTACTTCACCGGATCTGTCGCATCCATCGTCTTCAAATTTTCTGTCAATTCAACGGCAGCAAACCAGTCAGTTTGTTTTCTCCGTAAGAGATCGAATCGCCTGGCCACTCTCGCCACATGAACGTCAATAGGACAGACCAGTTGCCTCGCTGAAATCTTTTCCCAGACTCCAAAATCAACTCCTTTCTTGTCTCTTCGAACCATCCACCGCAAAAACATATTCATTCGTTTGCACGTGCTTTTTTGCAAAGGTGAGGATATATGTTTCTCCGTCCTTTTTACGTGGTCTAAAGAAAAAAAATATTTCCTGAACCCGTTCAAGGCGCTTCCTATATTCTCATCCTCACATCCGATCCATTTACTGAAGGCTGGTTCCAGTGTGTCGAATGTCGAGTAGTGTTGACGCATGAATTCAACAAAGTAAAGTAAGTCCTCTTCATTGAAAGTTCTATGCTTAAATCCTTCTAATTTCTTGAAATCTGATTTACCATAACCCCTGCAAAATTCGTAAGGCGACATGTCCATTCTTTGCATGAGTTCCCTGGTCTTTTGAATAATTGTGGTGCGATTTCCCCATGAAAACACAGCTGCAAAAAGACCTGCTATTTCGATGTCCTGTTTTTTTGTAAATAAATGCGGTATTGATATTGGATCATCTTTAACAAAAGAAGGTTGATTAAATTCATCAACCTTCTTCTCTAAAAATTGCTTTAAATCACCTGCTGTCATTTGCAGGTAAAATTAGAATTTCTTCCCAGCTACCAAGTCATTAAACCGGGGTACTGCTTCCGCCGATCAATCTCACCAGGATGGCTATCACAGCCAATACCAAGAGAACATGTATAATACCACCTGCTGAAAAAACAAAGAAACCCAATATCCATCCTATGATCAGCAGAACGGCTATAAGATATAATATGCTACTCATAAAAATTTAAATTTGGTACGGGAGGTATAAAACAATAGCCATACCAAAGTAGCAAGCGTATTATTGAAAAAAGGTATACAGAAATAACTAGTCAGCGCAGTCGAATACAATAAAGAAGACAGTTATTTATAAAATAAGGAGCTGATACCAAAGGTTTCAATACATCTGATTCACTAAATATTTAGTGCCTGTTCCAGGTCTGCAATCAGATCATCGGCATCTTCAATACCAACACTGAGCCGGATCAATGAGTCCAACAACCCGTTTTTGATACGTTCTTCTCTCGGTATAGAAGCATGAGTCATCGATGCAGGATGGTTAATGAGTGATTCTATTCCACCTAAACTTTCAGCAAGCGAAAAAAGTTTTGTTGACGACATTAGTTTTCTCGCTGCTTGCTCACTTTCGTCTTTCAAAGTAAAGCTGATCATGCCACCAAAACCACGCATTTGTTTTTTAGCGACACAATAACCGGGATGATCATCAAATCCACACCAATAAACTTTTCCAACTTTTGCATGGCGTCTGAGATAATGGGCAATTTTTTCTCCATTTTCGCAGTGCCGTTCCATACGCACGTGCAACGTCTTTATGCCGCGCATTACCAGGAAACAATCCATGGGCCCCGGCACAGCGCCGCAACTTTTTTGAATGAAATACAATTTTTCCCTTAGGTCGGCATTATTCATCACCAACGCTCCCTGTATTACATCGCTGTGTCCACCGAGATATTTGGTGGATGAGTGCATGACAATGTCGGCACCAAGGTCAAGAGGATTTTGCAAATAGGGGGATGCAAAAGTATTATCCACACAAAGAATCAGATCGTGCTCTTTCGAGATGGCAGCCATCGCTTCAATGTCTGTAATATTGATAAGGGGATTGGTTGGTGTTTCGCACCAGATAAGTTTTGTTTTCTTATTGATGTAAGAACGAACATTGTTTATATTCGTCATATCGACATAATGAAAGATTAGGCCAAATTTTTCAAACACCTTTGTGAATAAGCGGTAGGTGCCTCCATACATGTCGTTGCCCGCGATCACTTCATCGCCCGGTTGCAAAAGTTTGACAACAGCATCAGTCGCCGCCACTCCACTGCTGAATGCCAGGCCATACTTCCCATTTTCAATAATGGCTAATGCTTCTTCCAACGCTTTTCTTGTTGGGTTCTGCGAACGGGCATATTCAAATCCTTTGTGTACGCCGGGCGCAGACTGTACGTAAGTAGAGGTTTGAAATATCGGGGTCATGATCGCTCCCGTCGACGGATCAGGCTCAGCACCAGCGTGAATAAACTTTGTTCCAGGCTTCATATTAATAATGTTGTAGCTGCAAAGATGTGAAATATCGGCCAATAGAATTGTTAAGTCGGGGACATTATAAAAACTGCGCGGATACCAGGTACTTCCAGTCAAAATTATTTTTTTCATACGCAGCGGTAGACTGAATTTTTTTGTTCAAAACCGCGGACTTCAGTATTTTCTCATTTACTAATTTAGTTTTGGCGGCGTGGATCATCTCCTGCATGGCGGGTAATTGCATCCACGAGAGTTGGGGAGGTTCAAGGCCAATTTTGTCTGTTCTCCAGCTTATATCCGCAGGCAGAATTGTTTCCGTTACTTTTCTTAAGATCCACTTTGTACGACCATCCCTGATCTTGAAACGTGAGGAAAGAGAAAAAACGAACTCAACGAGCTCGTGATTTAAAAATGGTAGTCTCACTTCACGACCATGGGCCATGCTGTTGCGATCGGCATAGCGCAGCAGTTCCTCGAGTCCATGCATGCATGTGTTGAAATACAAAGCGCCGTTTAAAGAAAAAATGGTCGGCGTGGTATAATAGGCCTCTTCACTTTGAAAATGCACAAAGTCTTTTGTAAGATCTTCCTGCTTTAAGGCATGTAACAAGTATTGTTGTTCCAGGAATACAGAGGCCATCTCGGGCAAGAGAGAACTCATGATGTTCTTCATTCCGAACTTTTCGTTGATTCCAAGTTGTTTTGCTTTCCGCAGTTCCTGGCTTCTTATCAAATCTCTTTTTCTGAAAAGTTCCTGCCAGTACCACTTGTAATATTTGGTGTACCCGGCAAGGGTTTCATCTGCTCCCTGGCCGTCGAGCAGAACCTTGATTTCATTTTGCGCCGCCAGTTCGAATATTTTAAACTGGGGCAAGGCACCGGCACTCCCAAAAGGCTCATCCTGGAAATAGACCAGTTTTTGAAAGAGTTCCGGGATCTCACTCTCAATGATGGAAGTCTTAGACGATCTCAGGGAAAGATGATTTGCGACCTGATTAATATAACTTTCTTCGTTTTTTTCAAAGCCGGGAAAAATTACTGAGAATGTTTTTAGCCGAGGTGCCGGACGACCAGTAGCCCCAATGTCTATAGGGATGGAGGCTTGAATTTTACTAATAGTCGCTGCGATCGAAGAACTATCAAGCCCACCGCTTAAACTTGTGCCCAGGGGAACATCACTTCTTAATCTTCTGTTTACCGACGTGGTGAACAGCTCTGTGAATTTTTCTATTGCTTGCTCATCGGTAATAGAATCATTTTGTTTTTCAAGGTCTATATCCCAGTATTCTTCGATTGAAGTCAAAAGTTCAGGCTCAAGTTTGATCTTTAAAATACTTGCCGGCGGCAATTTTTTTATGGTTGTATAAAATGTTTCATCAGGCTGATTGGGATTGTCTGTGTATCCAATTGTAAGGAAATTAAACAACATTTTTTTGTTGAACTGTTTGCCTAAACCGACAGACCAAAGGGCCTTGATTTCTGAAGCAAACAAAAAAGCCTTGTCGGTTTCATCGTAGACATAGTGAAAAGGTTTTTCTCCAAAGCGGTCCCTGGCCGCAAATAACTCTTTTTCTTTTTGGTCCCAGATGGCGAAGGCAAACATTCCATCGAATCGATGAACACAATCTTCCTTCCAATTATCGTAGGCAGCTACCAACACCTCTGTGTCGGTTTGTGTCCTGAAATTGTAACCCTTGCGTTTCAATTCGTCGCGTAGTTCTAAATAGTTATAGATTTCACCGTTATGAACAATCGCGTAACGGTCCATGTAATGCAAAGGCTGGGCAGCGGCCTCGGTTAGATCAAGGATAGACAATCGGCGATGGCCAAGCAAAACATTTCCCTGATCATTTTGCCAAAAACCTTCTCCATCGGGCCCACGATGGGATATGGCGTCAGTCATTCTTTGCAAATGTTCTTTGCTGTAGTTTTTTGTGCTAGTTTGAATAATGCCTGCAATGCCACACATAGGTAAAAGTTCAGAATAAAAGGCTTCCCTGGCTCGGCAAAGAAACATTCCATTCACACAGCCTGAAGATCGGAATTGTTTTATAGATACGAGAAGAAATTGCTGGTCGGTATTACCGCATTGCGCATCTGACCTGCCTCAACACTTTAGAGCTAAAAGTTAATGGGCAACCTGGCCTCCGTGTCATCCCAGGCCATCACAAGCTCGGCACCGTTGGTTATGGGTTGAAAAACCATGGTGAAGTACTCGAAATTGACCGAAGTCTTTTTTATCGGGATATCAAATTTCATGAGATCTTTCGTCGAATCAATTTGTAGTCCCCAGGTATAAATGTCGTCGTTCAGGATCATGGTCCATTTATTCTCTTAAGGAATG
>VBAQ01000067.1:0-56156 GCA_005883765.1 Bacteroidota bacterium | reverse complement strand
GATCTCGGTTGCCTCATTCGCGCCGAGCCGCCAGCGTTCTCCATATTTTAACAAACTGCCAAAGATTACGCGACCCTGTCTATGCGGGCGACTATAAATCACTCTCATCACGGGAGGAGTGGAAATGTCATGAGCCATTTTTCTTTTTGAATAATCAACCGGGAAATAGCTCATGTCCATGGGTGATAGGTCTACAACAGCATAGGGGTTAGGCGTCGTTGCTACAATGGTCGTATCTTGTTTTTGGGAGGACCGGTCAGGGCTATTGGTTTCATTCTTACTTGCGCAGGAAAACAGGAGAATTGCCGGCAAGATCGTTTTTGCTGCTGTACCCATCGTTTTTATTTTATACTTATTGGAAGTCTTGCTTTTACATTGTCCCACGCAACAACAAGGCTACAACCATAATCTGTTTTTTCAAACGTCATTGACAGAGCTTCCACAGCCTCGTTCAATTTTTCAATAGGAACCGTTGTTCTGATAACGTCCTTTTGAGCATCATATTTGAAAGCTCCCCACGTGTCTATGTCTTTATTCAAAATAATTGTCCAGTTGTCCTGCGCCGGAATGGCATACAATGTATAGCGGCCCTTCGTGATCTTCTTGCCGTCAATTTTTACATTCTTGTAAAATTCAATTTCGGTGGCCTCGTTGGCTCCCATTCTCCATACTTTTCCATATTCTACCAGGTCCCCAAAAATAACGCGGCCATTTTTCTGGGGACGACTATATATCACTCTCGCTAAAACGGGCTCGGTGGCCTTATCCTGGATCTTCAAGACCGGATAATTGTTGGGAAAATAACTCATATCCATGGGCGACTTATCCAGGGCAGGAAGATTATCTGTTTGTGCGTCGCAAAAGAAAAAAGAGGTCAGCAGCAAGCTCGCGAGAATAAAGGGTTTCATATGGTTCAATTTTTTGAAAGAGCAAAAATAATTGTTTGGGGTTGCATGGAAAAAAGTTACCCACGTAATGCGATTAATATAAATTCTTCTAAAGTTTTATGATATCATTATACATTGTATGGGCAAATGATTTAAGGTCTGGAAAAAAAGCCCGGTAATAACCGCGCAGAAGCTGATAATGTTCTTCGAACAATAGACAAGCTGTTTCACTTTCTTCCAGGTACCTTGCTCTTCTTACAACTCCCCCGAAACTTGATTCAGTTCCTTTTCTCGTTCGATAGTTAAACAGCCAGTTCTGTAATTTCATGTAGGGAAACATTTGGGTAAAGCGACCGGGTAAAAAGGTTAGGTAGCGATCCAGGATAGCATAGGCGTTTTCAGAAAATTCTTTAAGGGTTTGTTCCGTGAATTCACTTGCATCTGTTGCCAAAAAATGATCATAGACCACATCCACAAAAGCACCGCTATACAACCGGTAAAAGGGTCTGAAAATATCCTTTGCCAATTTTGTTGCTTCGTGCGTATCAGTGTAGGTATCAATGGCGCGGTGCAGGGCAATGCCTTTCTGAATACCTTCAGGGTAATTGAATTTCTTCCTGCCTTTTACAAAATCACTGATGAGATTGCCCACTAAAATTTCTTCATTGCTAAAAGAAAGATAGGCGTGAGCAAGATAGTTCATGGGCCCAAGGTACAAGGTAAAATGCACAAGGCTGGCTCCCGGTGAGTCATGCCCGTGCCGACTTTTGTTTTTTGTAAAAACGATACGAATAAATAACCGGAATTAGAACTGCTATCAGCAAAATGGAGAATATCGCAATAATTGAAACTGTTGTGGAAGTAAAAATGCACATAACTGTGATCAACAACCCACCACCGAACCAAAGCTTGCTCGCCAGGTGATGCGTGCGTCGCCAGTTCTCCTCATTCTCAAGTGTCCAGGGGAGACGAATGCCGGCAAAATAATTTGGCCTAAGATTGTTCATGTAATTTCCTATCACTGCCCAGAAGAGACCGATCAAAGCAAAGAAGAAACGCAAGTTAAGCTTTAGACTTCCCTGTGTGCCAATATAAATAACGATGCACTGCACGACGGATAAAAACACCACGAGGGCGAAAGCAATTCGTTGCAAACGATCCTTGTTCTCTGCGGCATATTTTTTTGGATCAATGCGATAGATGTTTGTTAACAACAGGTACATACCCGCATTTGCAACGAGCATGATCCCTATAAACCATAAAAATCCGTTTTTGCTGTCAAACCTGTCGGCGTTCCCTTGAAGATCAAAGTGCATGGCGATCTTTTGTGGTAATCTGCTCCACACGACAGCGAGATAGGTTACTGGAACGAAAATGATGAACCAAACAGTTCTTTTCAAAAACTTATTCATAATTATTTCTTTTTCGATTTGAATTGTAAAAACCATTTTAGAATCTCATCCACTACAGTTGTGTTTAAAGAATAATAAACAAACTGTCCTTCTTTTTCTGCTGCCACCAGTTTCGCCTGCTTTAACAGGTCGAGGTGATGTGAAATGCTGGGGAAAGAAATATGAAATTTATCCGCAATTTCCCCTGCGGTCATATCTTTTGTTTGGAGCAATTCCAGAATGGCGCGGCGCGTAGGATCATTCAATGCCTTAAAAATAACATTCATTAATTCGATAATTATATATTTATACAAATGTCTAAATAATCTTTCAGATCAAAAGCTTTTCGACAATTTTTTTTTATTTTTTGTTCGTTAGTGGACAATGGCGATATGAATGGCAATAGTAAATGTCGAGCGGTTAGGATCAGTAACTTCTGTTAACAGCAGTTAACACTCGTGACCGCTAATCATAAATCAGTTGTGTGACGCTGTAACCTGGAATACATTTGTTACGTCAAACAATACGAACGAAACAATTACAAAGAAACCAAGAAAATTAAAATAGTATGAAAAAGATCATGATGATGTTGGCGATGGTATTCACAATCGGTACAACATATGCTTTTACAGGCGAAGAAGCAATCAACCAACGGGCATTAAATGCTTTTAAAACAGAATTTGCCGGCGCAACCGATGCAGCCTGGACCACTGGGTCTGAATATTATAAGGTTGCTTTTACTTTAAATGATCAAAAATTATTTGCTTTCTACAACACAGAAGGAGAATTCCTGGCGGTAACACGTTACATTTCTTCCATACAGTTGCCTCTTACTTTGCAAAGCAGCCTGAAGAAATATTACGGTAACTATTGGGTCAGCGACTTATTCGAATTAGCAAATAGCAATGGAACCGGCTACTACGTCACGCTGGAGAATGCAGATACAAAAATTATTTTGAAATCGGTAGACGGGAGCGACTGGACTGTCTATCAGAAATCCAAAAAGGTATAATAAGTTAGTTTTGGTGTGTGGTAAAACAACAACCCCGCTCTCCGCCGAAGCCGGAAGCGGGGTTTCTCTTTTCAAACAGTTTGCAATACTTTATCTCAATTCCAATTTCTTGTTCGCGGGTTGTAACCTGGAGCGGGCTCATGTCGTCAAACACTATGAACAAAATAATTACGACATAAAAAAAATTAAATGATTATGAAAAAGATTCTGATGGTGCTCGCAACGGCGCTCGCACTCAACACAACATGGGCTTTTACCGGGGAAGAGGTACTTAGCAAACAGGCATTAAATGCGTTCAAAACAGAATTTGTCGGCGCAACCGACGCAACCTGGTCGGTAAGCACTGATTGCTACAAAGTAACCTTTACATTGAACGGTCAAAAATTATTCGCTTTCTACGACACCGACGGACAATTTATCGCAGTGACCAGGAACATCTCTTCCATACAATTGCCACTCAATTTGCAAGGCAGCTTAAAGAAATTTTCAAGTAGCTACTGGATCAGTGATCTGTTTGAATTATCCAATAGCAGCGGCACGGGGTATTATGTGACGTTCGAAAATGCGGATACAAAAATTATGTTGAGATCCGTGAACGGCAGTGATTGGTATGTGTACGAAAAAAGCAAGAAGTCATAGAGAGTTAATTCTAGTGTGTGACCCCGCTCTGTTCAGAACTGAATTCTTGTAAAGCGTGCATAAATTTCTTTTGAAACTCCGGATTTTCTTTCGGTCTATTCATTCGTTAATTGTGTTAACAACATTCTCCATCAATCCCAATTTACTTGTTGAGTGCTGTAACCTAAGATAGTTTTGGGTCGTCAAACTTTTGAATCAAAAATTATTAATCATTAAAACCTTAAACCATGAAAAAGTTTATCATTGCGTTCGGCGCAGCACTCACACTGATTTCTACAACTGCATTTGCTGGTGGGAAAGAAAAAGTCAATCCGGCACTTAGCACTTTTCAAAATGAATTTAAAGGCGCTACTGATGTGAAATGGCAACAGGGAAAGAATGTCATTACAGCCGGTTTCAATTTTAACGGATTACGTACCGAAGCATATTTTACCTATGACGGTGAGCTCCTTGGCACAGCAAGAAATGTATTGTTCAATCAATTGCCGCTGGCCGTGATCAAACAAATCGATACACGATTTGGAACTGCGCCCGTGTATGACATCATTGAGTTCAGTGCGGGCTCAGAAACATTCTATCAAATGATAGTAGAATTGCCGAAGAAAAAATTAGAGGTAAGAGCTACCTCCGGCGGAGACATCTCAGTGCTCAGAAAAATAAAATAAAAAAGAATTTAGTCAGAAGCTAAAAAACTAAAAGAGGCTGTCATTGGCAGCCTCTTGTTTTTATAAAATACGCAGACAGTTTTGCCATTTTGTTCCTTAGTTATCCCAGAAGACCTTCGCTTGCAAGTCAGCAGGTTTTTGGCCGGGACAATTTGGATTCAAGTCAATTTCCGATTGAGCATAAAATAACGAGCGCGGTACATTTGATACCTGTGCAATCCGGTTAGCTGGAGGGGTCAATGCTGGATACCCGGTTCTCCTCCAATTGTTCCACGGCTCTACGCTTACTCCAAACAACGCGACATATTTTTCTTCAATGATTTGTTGCAGCTTTTGAGCATTCGTTCCTGTCAGTGTACCGTTGGCTGCGAGATAGGCTGTAATGTCAGACGCAGCTACGCCAGCCTGCTGCATGGCTGCAGTAACACCATTTGTAAACCAAGTTTGAGGGTCGTTATTGGCCACTCCCATTAGTCCGGCCTCCGCACGAATGAAACAATATTCAGGATAAGTTACCATACGAAGGGGTGCCGTGCCGCTGTAAGTGTAGGCGTTAGCGAGAATCCCACCTCCCGACTGCTGAACCGGGCTGCCTGTTGCCGTACCACGTAAATAAGTGTGAATGCGGCTGTAGTTGATGGTTGCAGGATCTCCGGGAGTAACACCTTTGTATGTCGCGGGAGAGGAGGTGAAAGGAAAGGGTGTAAAATAAAATGGTCTTCGCGGATCACTTTTTGCGTTCATCAAGGTTACCATTGTTGCATTTGCAAAAAGATAATTTGGACGGCTAACTTCAAATTGAGTAATGGGGTTTCGTTGGTTAGCAGCATCATTAAATATCATCTGGAAATTATCCGCATTAGATGCCATAAACGTCGCACTGCTGCCAAGCAATGTCCCCATTTGAGCTATTGCGAAGGCAGGGTCTTTTTTGCTGTAATGCAAAAGCAAACGAAGTTTCAGCGTATTAGCCAGTTTGATCCATTGTGCCTTCGCTGTGGTAAAATTAGCATTCGTATACATCAGCGAATTTGTACCCGGAGAAAGTGTACTGGTTGTTTGACCGAGATCAGCAACGGCATCCGTCAAAAGTTGGATCAGCTTCGGATAAATGGTAGCGTCGTCATCATAATGAGGCGAAGTGTTTCCGTCCAATTGCTGAGCCTCTGTATAGGGCACATCGCCCCAGGTATCCACTACAAGAGAATATTCATAAGCTTTTAAAATTTTTGCTACTCCGGCGTAATGAGGGCTTCCGCCAGCACTGGCATTCTTAATAATTAACTCCAGGTCACTAAGAGTAGTGGCGAAAATGCTCGACCAAACATTGTTCTCATCACTTCCGGTAATATTGTATCGATCGTACTCATAAGTCTGGTTCGGTTGTGAGGCTTGACCCGACATTTGTTGAGTGAAAAGATCACTGCATCCCTCGAATGCAAGGTTCATTTGTGCAGAGGTCAGCAATTGCGCCATGGGCGGGTTTGCAGCCGGAATGCGATCGGGGTCCCTATTTATGTCCAGGAATTTTTTACACGAGCTGATTAGTACAACTCCCGCGATCGCTATGACAAAATTTTTGAAATATCTGAATTTCATATTTATTTCTTTTTTGTGTTTTTATAAATTAAACTTTAGACCAACACCCATTGTACGGGTTTGTGGTAAGGCATTAAACTCCAAGCCTTGTGCACTGCTTACACCCAAGACGTTTTGTTCAGGATCGAGATGCGGGTAATTAGGAGCTTTCAGATATAAGTTGCGCCCAAAGAGGCTAAGCTCAGCATTGCTGAATGGAGTTTTTGACAACAATGACGATGGTAAGCGATAGCTAACGGATGCTTCCCGTACTCTGAACCAGGTTGTCTCAAAAATGAAACCTTCAGCAGCGGCGAATTTCCCACTATTGCCCCAATACTGCTCTGGAGTCACATAAGTTGTATTTGCTGTTCCATTAGTATACGCTGCATCGAATAAATATGGTTTTGTTGCTATTCCGTTTGCATCAAATCTTGGAAATTGGGCGGTTTCTTTGCCTGCGCCATTTCTTTGTATGTCGGCCACATTTCGGCTGTACAGGTCGCCGCCTTTTTTGTATTCAAGCAAGAACGATACAGTAAAGCCTTTTACATTAATTGTATTCGTGACACCTAATAACCATTTTGGATTCGGATTACCTATACGCTGAACATCGCTAGTGATCCTGGGCAGTCCCCAAAGCAGTTGATTCGTCGTCGTAGTGGCGTCGTTAACAATTACCTTTCCTGTTTTTGAATCTCTCAAATACGCATTGCCATAGATCTGGCCATATTCTTCTCCTGCGACTAATCTTACATTCGGTGTTACGAATCCTCCAAGGAAAATGTTTGTTACTCCCGTCTCCAGCTTATCTACTACACTTTTGAATTTGGTAAAATTGGCGTTGATCTCCCAGGTAATGAATTTATTTTTTACAGGCGTGCCCGTAATACCCAACTCTAGGCCGTTTGTATGCATATCGCCTGCATTTTTTACAACTGAAGTGATTCCCGAAGTATTTGATACTGGTACGGGAAAAATTAGATCGGTCGATTTTTGTTTATACACCGTCGCTTCTATATATAAACGATTCTTGAAAAGGTTAAGCTCTGCACCCAATTCATTATTGGTAGTAAACTCCGGCCCCAAAGCTGCATTGCCCGCGCTGTTGCTAAGTGAGAAGGCCTGCAAGCCATTAAAGGGATATTGAATTTGCGGACCAAAGCCATCGGCGTGTGTAATACTGCCATAATAGGAATCAGTTGCATAAGGAAAATCTCCCGCTTTGCCCACTTTGGCAATACTGCCTCGCAGCTTAATATTTTCAATAACCTTATTTTTTATCACAGGTAATAACTCGGTCAGATTCACTGAACCAGTTAAGGAAGGAAACAAATATTGCCAGTTGTCTGGTTTGAAGGTAGATGACCAATCACTCCTTAGTGTGCCTTCTAAGGTTGCAATACTTTTATATAGGACAGTAAGATCTCCATATAGCCCCACAAGCCTGGTTTTGGTTGAGCCAACGGCCGGAGTTGCAATAGTAGTCGTATTAGCAATGTTCTCGAAGTCCCTGATAATAATTCCTCTTCCTGTTGTTGTCAAATTCCTGGTGAAAGATTGAGCTATTTCGTTACCGGCTATAAGCGAAGTATTAAAGCTTCCCAGTCTTTTTGAAGCCGTTAAGTAAACATTTGAATTCAGGCTGCGGAAATTATTTCTCGTTTCAGTTACACCGCCGGCACCTCCGGCATTTGTATTGGCTTGTCCGCGTGCACCTACCTGGTCGTATCCATGGCTAAAGAAAGCAAATACATCTGTTCCCAATTTTGCATCTGCCTGTAACCAGTTTGTCAACCTGAGATTAAAGCCTATGTTTCCAAATACACGATTGACTTCGTCATTGTAGCGGTTATTCTTAATCGTCCAGTAAGGATTGTCTTCTCCCATTGGGTAGCGCTGGTTCCCGATTGCGTCTTCCCATGCAAGACCAGTGAGATCATAACTCCGCGGCGTGAACCATGCACGGAACAGGGGATTACTGAGTTGGTTACCTTGCTGAGTCCTCTTGGAAAAATTGTTTGTGTAAGTTCCGCTCAAACTTACAGTGAGTCTGCTATTGACTTTTGAGCTGACATTGATCGAAAAATTATGCCGGTTCAATAAATTATTTGCCAGCACGCCCTGGTTCTTCAAATAGCCGTAAGAAAATCGAAAAGCATTTTTGTCATTGCCTCCGCTAAAACCCACGGTGGTCTGCCAGTTATAACCGTTTTGGAAAATGTCCTTTACATTATTGGGATATGACTGAAGTGGCAAAGGCTTGTCAAAGGCATTCGTAAGTGGATTATATTGATTGACAGTTTGTCCTTTTATCTCAGGGCCCCACGAGGAGTTCAGCGTGCCATTGAACAGACCTTGTAAATACGTGGCGCTGGTGGAAGTAAAATCAGTGTTTCCTTGTGCGTACTGATTTTGAAGATCCGGGTATCGGTTCACTTGTTCAATCTGATAGTTTGTAGAAAAAGAAATCGAATTTTTCTCATTGAATCTTCCTTTCTTGGTGGTAATCAGAATAACTCCATTTGTTGCCCTTGCTCCATACAAAGCCGAAGCAGAAGGGCCTTTTAACACGCTGATGCTTTCAATATCGTCCTGGTTAATGTCAATTGTTCTGGGTGAGTTGACAGGACCAATCTGCAAGGCGTTCGCTCCGCCACCACTGGAAATTGGTACCCCATCGATGACAAATAAAGGTTGATTGCTGCCGGTAAAAGTATTAAAGCCCCGTATAATAATGCTTGAACCAGAAAAATCACCACCAACTCCACTAATTCTCACCCCGGGTATTTTTCCTTCAAGAGCATTTTGAATGTTCGTAGTATGAGACTGTGTTAGTTGCTCAGTATTTAACTGCGTTACACCGTAGCCTATCGACTTCTTATCTTTTTTGATTCCGAAGGCAGTGACCACAACTTCAGACAACGCCTTTTCCTGGGCTTTCATCGCAACGTCGATTGTAGATTGTTCACCAATGTTGACCTCCTGGGATCCTCCTTCAACCGACGAAAATATCAGGGTCTTTGCCGAGGCAGGAACAACAATAGAATAGGAACCATCGATCTTGCTAACAGTTCCCGTTTTCGTTCCCTTAATGACGACTGATACGTTAGCCATCGGGCTTCCTTTGTCATCGGTGACCTTTCCCGTAATTGTGCGTTGCGCCCACAGCTGGCAGACAGACAGGGCGACAGCTGCAAAGAGCAGTAACAGTTTTCTCATGTGCGTTAGTGTTTAAATATTAAAAATCGCAGTTTCTTCCTTTTTGAGGGAACCGCAAAACATAAAAAATTGCATTTAGAAAAAGCTTTGGTTGCCTAAGAGGTAAATAAAAAATTCAGAACACCGAGCAATGCTTATCTTTTTATTGACAATAATCAATAATATAAAGCTGCACTAAAATAGGCGAAAACTTATGAAATCTTGACGGTAGAAGCTGAATTTTTAGTACTGAAAGATGAATTTTTTCTACTGGAGGTCGAAAGTAAGATCGCCGGTAGTAGGACAAGATTGGTCAGTGTGGCCGTAACAAGCGTAAGAGACGTGAGCCAGCCCAAGGCTTTCGTTCCTCCGAAACCGCTAAAGCAAAAAATTATAAACCCGGCAATAAGAACAAGGCTGGTATAAATAATACTAATACCAGTGCTATGAATGGTCTCAATTACTGTCCTGCGTAGATCGTTACCATGCAAGGGTAATTCCTGTTTGTAATTGACAAGAAAGCGAATAGTAACATCAATGGCAATGCCAAGAGCCACACTAAATATTAATACGGTTGACGGTTTGAGCGGAACGCTAACCCAACCCATGATCCCGGCCGTTATGAGCAGGGGAATAATATTCGGAATGAGCGAACAGATCAATATCCTGAAGGAACGAAACAAGTAAAGCATGCACAAAGCAATTAATAAAAATGCCCACATAATGCTTTCTTTCAGACCATGGATAATGAAATTACTTCCTTCTAAAAATGTGACGCTTGTGCCGGTAAGCGTAACCTTATACTTTGAGGTATCTTTAAAAAGTTGACCTGCCCTCGATTGAATACTATCTAGAATTCGTGGTAGTCGCTGACTTCCCACATCCGCCATGTTTACACTGATGCGGGCCTGCTGCTTATTGCTGTCCATGAAGCTTGACACCAGCTTTGAAAATGAATTCTTGTTAGCGGTGGTATCTGCCTTAAAATCCAGGTATTCTTTAAGGGCTGGGAGGTCTGCCGCCGTCGGCATCGTGTAGTTGCTACTGTCCCCATCAAACAGCGCTTGTTTCGCGAATTTTAATCCTTCCGTGATCGCCAGCGGTCTTCCGATATCATTCATAGACGCGATATATTGAGACAGCGTATCTATTTTTTCGAGGTTGCTGAATATTTTTGAGACGCCATATTTTCGTTTGGTATCAACAATAATTTCAAGCGGCATTACTCCCTTGAAATTCTTCTCAAAAAATTTCAGATCAGTATAAATCTTATCTGACTTCGGAAGGTCGTCCACTATATAGCCGACGGTTTTTAATTTGAAAATGCCTGCCACAGCCATTACTACAAGAACGGAAGTGATGGTATAAATGAGTTTGCGATGATTTAATGACCAATGTTCAAGCCTGCCAAGCCATCGGTTCAAAGCAGGATTTTGCAGGTATTTAGTGTGCCTTGATTTCGGAGCTGCCATATAACTCAGAACCACCGGGATCAAGATCAGCGAAATAAAAAATAATAACATGATATTCGTTCCCGCTACTTCTCCGAACTCTTTTAAAACACCACTGCGGGTAAGGGCAAAAACAGCGAAACCAATAGCTGCACTCAGATTACAAAATAGTGTTACCACCCCCATTCTGCCTACCATTTCAACCAATGATTTGTTTTTGTCACCACTTTCATTGAATGCCGTGTGATATTTATTTAGAAAATAAATGCAGTTCGGAATCCCGATTACAACAACGAGAGGCGGTATAAGGGCCGTTAATAGCGTGATTTTATAACCTAGCAAATGTATTGTGCCAAGACTCCACACCACACCTGTTATTACCACGCCAAGCGATAACAGCATGGTACCAACCGAGCGAAAAAACAACAACAGGATCAGGGCGGAGAGGATTACCGACGCTAGCAGAAACCATTGCATCTCGTTTGCAATTCTCGTTGCCATTTCAGTTCGTATCAACGGCAAGCCGCTCAAATGAATTTCAAGGTTATTTCTTTCTCCAAAGTCATTGGCCAGTTTTACGATTGATTGGACCGCACCAACTCTTTTTTTTGAGTTCATTATATTTTTATTGATGCGCACTCCCATCAACCAGGCATTGGTCTCAGGATTGTAAAGGAGAGTGTTATAAAATGGAAGATTAAAAAAAATATTTTTCGAGCTGTCAATTTCGCTTTGCGTTAAGGCAGAGTCGGCAAAAACTGTTTCTGCTCTGAGTTTTTCTGTTACTGAATCCTTAACAAGATTCACTGCGGATGGAATGCTGATAATGTCTTCTACGCCATTGGTCTTTTTTAAATCCTTTTGCAATGAAATATAACTATTGAAAATATTTTCCTGGAATAAGTTGTACGTTTGAATACCGATGACTAATAGATTGCCGTCTTCACCAAATTTCTTTCGGAACTCCTGGTACGCTTTGTATTTAGGATGATCGGTTGGAATGGCTCTTGCAAATTCATAACTTAATTCAACTTTGCTTGCCTGATAGGCCATGAAAGAAGTCAAACCTAATAAGATCAATAGAAGAAGTAGTCGAAATCTGAGAATGAACTGCCCGATTGACTGCCACATGGTTTTTTCTTTATTTCACCTTATAAAACTCGTAGACCGCAAAGAAAAGGAATAATATTCAGAGCAAAAGTCCGAAGAACGAAAAAGCCACAGCTCAGTTGTTAAACTTCCGAGCTTTTAAATTTTAATTAAATCAGTATTGATATTTTTGGAAAGTGAGAGGTTTTTTGTTGATCATATTTTTTTGTCCGTTTGTGAAAGGGTCGGCACAAAGTTCTTTGACTGCAATTGGTATGTGGAAAGAATATCTTCCCTACAACAGTGCGATCGACCTTGCAGCCGGTGACAATAAGATTTACTGCGCCACGCCTTACAGTTTATTTACAGTTGACCTTGCTGATCATTCTATTGAGCGATTGAGCAGGATGACCGGTCTTGCGGAGACCGGTATCAGTGCAATTTGTTATAATGAAGGCAATCGAAAACTTTTTATTGCATATGCGAATAGCAACATCGACATTATTTACCGCAACGATATTTTCAATATTCCTGACATAAAACGAGAAAGCATCGTTGGCGACAAATCGATTTACAACATTTATTCACTTGCGGATAATTATTATCTCTCAACCGGTCTTGGTGTGATCGTGGTTGATGGGAATCGTTATGAAATAAAGGATTCATGGATCATTGGGAACAATGGCGATAACGTAAGAGTGAACGGCCTTACCTCGGATGCGAATTTTTTTTATGCAGCTACAGATGAAGGTTTAAAAAGAATCCCTGTAAACAATGCTAATCCATCCAGCTACCTGAATTGGCAATTGTTGAGCGGGGCAAACGGGCTTTCGGCCGGTTCCTGCGCCGATGTGATCGATGCCAGTAATAAAGTAATTGTGTTGAAAAATGATTCGCTATTTGCACTAAATGGCAACAGCTGGAATTTGTTTTATGCGGACGGTAATCAAATTACGGCTATTAATTCATCGGGTGGAAAAATTGCGGTCTGCCACCGCCTGGCTGGACCGGTAAGTAAGGTGGTCATATTAAATGCCGATGGCTCGGTTTCAAAAATTATTCAGCAAAATGGCGTAACACCATTTCCCCGGAAAGCGGTCTTGTATAGTGGCAGCTATTGGATCGCCGATCAATTCAACGCACTTTCGAAATTTTCTTCAGGTTCAACAGCTGATGAGGTGTACAGCCCGAATTCACCTGAGAGTATTGCAAGCGGCGAGATGCTTGAATACAATGACGTTTTTTATGCGTCGGCCGGAGAAGTAAATGATTCGTGGAACTATCAATACAACGGCAACGGAATTTACCGTTATAAAAATGGCGAATGGAAAAATTTCAACCGCTTTCATTATCCTGTGCTTGACTCCATGCTTGACTTTATCACAGTGGCAGTTGATACCCGCGATGAATCGGTTTGGGCAGGATCATTCGGCGGCGGGCTGTTGCATATAAAGACCGATGAAACTTTTGAAATCTTCAAGCAAAATTCTCCTCTCATGCCGCATCCACTCGATCCATCCAGTTATAGAGTTGCTGGTTTGTTGTTTGACAGGGAAAGTAATTTATGGATATCGAATTTTGGCTCTTTGCAGCCACTCCTTGTTCGAAAAGCTGACAATACCTGGAAAAGTTTCTCGCTTCCATTTACTTTAGTTGAAAATGCTCTTGCGCAGATCGTGACCGATGATGCTAACCAGCTTTGGATAATTTCGCCATTGGGAAATGGTTTGATCTGTTACGATCATGGAAATTCAATTGATGATATCAATGACGATCATTGGAAAATATATCGCAGTGGTGCGGGCAATGGTAACCTGCCCTCCAATAATGTGCTATGCATTGCGAAAGATAAAAGCGGGTTTATTTGGGTTGGCACTGATGATGGCATTGGCGTCATTCAATGCGCACAAGATGTTTTCAACACGGGATGTGAGGCGATATTACCCATTGTTCAGCAAGGAAATTTTGGAGGCTATTTGTTCAAAGGCGAAAATGTTTCAAGCATTGCGGTAGATGGAGCTGACAGAAAATGGGTAGCCACGAGGAATGGTGTTTGGCTCATCAGTGCCGACGGTGAAAAGGTAATTGAGCGGTTTACAGAAGACAACAGTCCTTTGTTGAGTAATGAGGTAAGAAAAATTGCTGTCAATAAGAAAACCGGGGAGGTTTATTTTGCTACGGCAAAAGGCATTTGTTCATTTCGGGGGAGTGCCACAGAGGGAGGGGAAGGTAATTCAAACGTTATTGTCTTTCCCAATCCTGTGCCACCAAATTTTGGGGGTACCATCGGCATCCGTGGCCTTGGCGAAAATTCGATCGTCAAGATTACCGAATTGGATGGAAGACTGGTCTACCAAACACGGGCGCTGGGTGGCCAGGCTGTTTGGGATGGAAAAGATTATAAGGGGAAAAAAATTTCAACGGGTGTTTATCTTGTGCTCGTAAGTAACGACGACAAAACAGAAAAAATTGCAACGAAAATTGTTTTTATTTCGAAATGATATATGACCAGCGTTAGTCTCCCGATAGCTATCGGGACCGATTGAAATTCCATTGGGCCGACCGTCATTATTCTGAATTCTATTTAGCTTGTCTCAGAAACTTCATAAAACAAAAGGGATTGTTCTTCGGTCAGTGAAATACGGAGAAACCAGTTTGATCGTTACTATTTTCACTGAACTTTTCGGCATTCAATCCTATTTGGTAAATGGCGTCAGAGTTTCAACAATAAAAGGCAGTGGAAAGGCAAACATGTTTCAACCGGCCTCTATCCTTGACTTAATTGTCTATCACAACGACTTAAGAAACCTTCAGCGTATCAAAGAATTCAAGTGGAATTATTTGTACGAACATATTTTTTCCGACATAAGGAAAAACGCAGTGGCTTTGTTCATGGTCGAATTACTCACAAAATGCCTGAAGCAGCCAGAATCCAACGAAGAACTTTTTCATTTTGCTGAAAATGCTTTTTTGTTCTTAGATGAAACCAGTGAGACAGTAGCGGCAAATTTCGCTTTGTTTTTTTCTTTACATCTGGCGTCATTTCTCGGCTTTCGGATAAATGGCGAGTATTCAATAAAAAAGCCTTTTCTTGATCTGCACGAAGGAATGTTTTTAAGTGAACGACCAACTCATCCACACTTTTTGGAAGATAAGCAGTCGGCCATTACTTCGCAATTGTTAAAAGTTTCGCAACCGGCAGAACTGGAACACATGAAACTAAATCATGATTTTCGCCGCAATCTTTTGTATGCATATGAAACTTACTTTGGTTTTCATATCCAGGACTTTGGAACAATGAAAACTTTGCCGGTACTCAGGGAGATATTAAACTAATTTTTTTGAACTCCAGTCGCTACTATTTATTAGGGTGACTCCTGGGGTCTTACCTTTTTCAAAACTTCCTAATTCGTCATGCCATTGCAGGGCTTTGGCCCCATTGATAGTTGCCCATTGTAAAGCACGAATAACCGATGCCGCACTTTCGAATTGTGGCACCGCTGTGATCGCCCTTATTTCTTTTGCAATGCTTAATTGCCAGTTACTACTGTAACTGTCTGTTCCCAGCACAAGATGACAATTGTGCTTGACAAATAATTCAATTGGAGGCAACCTGTTTTCAATATACAAATTGGCATTCGGACAAAGGCAGTAGACAAGCCGTAGTCCATGTTCTTTCACGTAGTCGTTTGCCCAAACTATATCTTCTTCAGCCATGTATGTGTTGTGGATCAAAAGAATTGTCTGTCCATTTTTGAAATACGGCAGGTAGGATCGAATACTTGTTTTACCTGTAACGGGGAACGGAGATTGATCCGAAGATCTTAAATAGCTTCAAAAAATCCCCGCCACCCGTTTTGTATAGCTCGTCTTCGGCGGGATGTTCCTGGTTGTGAATCGAAATAATTTGATTCTTAGTTAGGTCATTAATGATTTTAAACGTTTTGGGACTGATACTGTATGATGCATGTGGTACAAGAGAATTTCGGATTTCCTCGCCTGCCGGACGGGCAGAGGATTTCGCCTGCCCGACTGCGTCAGTCAGGCGGGGACTTCGGATTTTGTTGTAGGTATTTAAGATGGAACGATAGTGTGCAATATTTTCTTCTGATTTTTCATCCGTAAAACTGATCACTTCGACAAAATTTTGCCATCTTATTTTACTCTTTGATTTTAGTTCAGCTGTATCAGCTGTGTTCCCAATATCTCCCACCGCGACAATTCCATTCTCATACATTTCTTTTTCGCCTTTTGCAATTTCTTCTTGTATCACTGTGGGATCGAAATTTCTCTTTGTCACGACGGAACAAAGAAATTCAATGAGACCGGTGTGCGGTGGGATTACATTTTTGAGATGACTCAATTCCAGGTGACAATGACAATTAATGAGGCCGGGAGTGACAATGCCTTTAAATTTTTGAACATCATCCCCGGCATTCGATTCCATCACAATGTCTTCTATTTTGCCTTTTTCATTAGCAATTAAAACATGGTCACCGCTTAATAATTCATACCCCGTAAATAATTGATCAGCCTGGAATTTGCGAAAGCTCATAAAAAGAAGCAAACAGTTAACTTTGCAACCCAAATTTATGCTAGACAAGTTAGAAGCGATAAAAGCGAGATTTGACCAGTTGGGTGTCGCATTGACTAACCCCGAAATTGTGAATGACAACAAAAGATTCGCTGCTACTAGTAAAGAATACCGCAGCCTGGAGAAAATCGTCAATGCTCACAGCGAGTACAAAAAAATCCTGGATGACATTGAATTTTACAAAGAGGCTTTAAACGGTGACGATGACGAGATGAGAGAATTGGCTAAAGAAGAAGCACCTTATCTCGAGGAAAGAAAACAAAAGCTGGAATCTTATATACGACAGCTGCTGATTCCAAAGGATCCGCAGGACGAAAAGAATGCAATTCTTGAAATCCGTGCCGGTACTGGCGGTGACGAAGCAAGTTTGTTTGCTGGCGATTTGTTACGCATGTACTTGAAGTATTGTGAAAGACGGGGCTGGAGAACGGCGATACTAAGTGAGAGTGAGGGTACGGTCGGTGGTTATAAGGAAGTGCAGGTAGAGGTAACAGGAGATGACGTCTATGGAACCATGAAATTTGAAAGTGGAGTGCATCGTGTGCAACGTGTACCTGACACAGAAGCCAGCGGCCGCGTGCATACATCTGCTGCGACGGTTGCTATCATGCCTGAGGCGGAAGAGGTGGATTTTGATTTAAGGGAAAGTGAT
This sequence comes from Bacteroidota bacterium, assembly GCA_005883765.1. Taxonomy (GTDB): domain Bacteria; phylum Bacteroidota; class Bacteroidia; order Chitinophagales; family Chitinophagaceae; genus VBAU01. Next base: position 38,997 of record VBAQ01000067.1, on the reverse strand, counting down.
GTGAAGATGGAAACAGCCCGGAGCGGTGGTGCCGGCGGACAGAATGTAAATAAAGTTGAGACAAAGGTTATCCTAACACATATCCCAACAGGAACTGTTGTGATGTGCCAAACGGAAAGAACACAGCTCGGAAATCGGGAAAAAGCAATGCAAATGTTGCGGACAAAATTATATGAAGAGCAAGTTCGCAGGCAGGAGGAAGAAATTGCCCGCCACAGGAAAAGCCTGGTAAGCACTGGCGATCGCAGTGCAAAGATCAGAACTTACAATTTTCCCCAGGGAAGAGTAACGGACCACCGAATCAATTATACTTCGTACAATCTTGATGCAGTTATGAATGGTGATATTCAGGATTTTATTGATGCCTTACAATTTGCGGAAAATGCAGAAAAGTTAGCCCGTCAAAATTAACAGACGAAGCCTGCCATTCCTTTCCCAAACTGGCACGATGTTTTATTATATTTTTGTGTGTGTTTGATAGGTGAAAGCTCTTTTCAGCAGGATTTACGAAGTGGAATTTCTAAGTGAAATTCTTTAGAAATTCGTTAACAGCGAACTTCATACTATTGGCAGTAATTTTGCGTTATACAATAAAGTTCTTCTCAATAAAGCAGTCAATTTTCTCATAAGCAGTTAGTTTTGGTTGCGACCCCTGTTTCTACAGGGGTCTATTTTTTTATATACCTTTTTGTTGATACGAATACCCCTACTACGCATCCCACTCCATCTGCAATGATATCTCCCAGATCAAAAGACCGGTTGGGTATAAAAAACTTCTGGATAAATTCCATAATAATTCCATATAAAAAAAAGTAAAAGGCTATTTGCCAATAACGGCGCCTTTTGTCTGGCGGCAGACCCGACACAATTTGACACCAAAGAAAAACCAGAGTTGCAAAAAGCGCTACGTGGATCCACTTATCAAGCCAAATCTTATCAAACCAATTTTCCTTTGGAAACGCCGAGCCTGGCAGGCATAGTAAAACCGTGGTGAAAATCAGCCAGGACACCGCCGGCAAAATGGGTGGAATTTTTTTCAAGTAAAGAATTGTGGTGCAAGTATAAGAAAAGAAATGAGCCCGATTTCCATGCGATTGGTACGCAACGACGCGGACCCGAAGAGTCATTGCACGATCGTAGAATAATCAGGCGACAAGCTACGTGAGTAGAATTTGATTGTTTGTCAAAGTTTAGCCTTCCCCATCGATTGCAATTCCTGGAGATTAGGGCCACCTGTATTGCCGCGATTTTCGATAGTAATAGCAAAAGCGTCTGCTTTCTGTGTGTTGTTCATTTTCAAGATCACCTTTTCTCCGCCATCAAACAAACCCAGGTCAACAGGTTTCTTATCGATCAAAGCCCATAATTGATATTGTTTGTCTGAGGGAAGTTTTGGCATATTCTTCACAATCATATAAACATTTGCAGACGTGCTGTCCCAGTAGATGTTGGCTGATAGAGGCGAACCTTGCAATCCCACCATATTTACAACGGTTGTGTGAGGATCGTTCATGACCTTCTCCTCGTCTTCCATTTTTTTCAAACGCTGGTCAAGTTGCGCTTGCGCGTCTTGTGAAGATCTTAATTCCGTTTTTAGATCTTTATTTTCATTGTAAAATTTGAAGGCAAGAAAGCCTCCCACCAGGAATAGAATGATCGCAGCTGCAGCTATCCAGCGCAAGCCGGATGATCTTCGGGTTGTTGGTTCCATGCTGATTAATTTAGAGGTCTTAGATGCAGAACTTTGCTGTATGGCAGACAAAATCTTCTCCTTGGCACCCATCGGCGGCGGCACTACATTTTTCCTTGCTTGTTCTTCCAAGGACAATTCAAAATTATTTCTCGCCTCAACCAGCTCGGGATGTTGAGCACACATCTCTTCAAACTCGATCCTTTCTTCTGGCGAAGCAAGACCCAGCACATAGCTTTCAACAATTCCACTCGATATGTATTCCTGTATGTTCACCTTTCAAATCAATGTTCTTAACTGAATTAATGCACTTCTTATTCTCGTTTTTACTGTGCCCAACGGAATATTTAGCAATTTGGCAATCTCCTCGTGCGTAAAACCCTGAAAATAGGACAAGTCTATTAGCACTCTGTACTCATCCTTTAGTTTGTTTATCAATTTTTTCAAGCCTACATCGTTCACCTGGGGTCCAATCACAGAGTTTGCCGCAGTACTATTTACGTTTTCCGCCAGCGGTTGGTTTTTAAGATTATCCTGGTACGGCCTCGATCTGAGTTTATCGATCGCTGCATTGCGGGCAATGTTCAGCATCCATGTAAACAAACGTCCCTTCGTCTGGTCGTACGACCTGATCTTTCGCCAAATATTAATGAAGACGTCCTGTAAAACATCGCTGGCCAACTCCTTATCTGGAACGATTTGATTAATGATCCCGAATAGCGCCGGCGAATAGTTATCGTATAGATAACTAAATGCCTGGTCATTTTGCTGAAGAAGCAGGGCTACCAGTTCCTGTTCACTGTATTTCGTGTAGGCGCTCAATTAGTTAACGAAAGATACAAAAATTGATGATGAATAAAATTGACTGAAATGCGATGAATAGCTCATCCAACCAGTTGTTCATATGCCTTGGCGTCCAGAAGTGTTTCAATATCTGCCGGGTTGCTGATTCTCACTCTTACCATCCAGCCATCACCATAGGGATCATTGTTCACTAGTTCCGGAGCATTCGCTAAGGCAGCATTTAATTCTTCTATAGTTCCGCTCACAGGGAGGTAAAGATCGGAGACGGTCTTCACTGCCTCCACAGTTCCGAAAACAGCACCAGATTCAAGTTGTTTACCTATTGTTTCTACTTCAACATAGACTATATCTCCCAATTCTCTCTGGGCAAAATCGGTTATCCCGACAACAGCGGTGTCACCGTCCAACTTTATCCATTCATGGTCCTTTGTATATCGTAGCTCAGCAGGAAAATTCATGATAGTTCAATTTTGAGTTGCAAATATGAATAAAAGCCAGAAGAAAATGACCGCGAAGAAAACTTTTTTCAATTAAGACTGCGTATTCTACCATTCATGCCCCAAAAACAGCTCTTAGCCGGAAAACTATTCCCCGCCAAAGAACGCAGACATAGTTTTGACATTCAAAAATAAATTTTATGAGAAAGTTTGGATTATCATTGATTGGTTTCCTGGTTGCAGTTTCAGGTTTCGCTCAACAGATCTCAGGAAACACCCAAGACCAGGAAGGCAAGGCCTTGGCGGGTTCAACCATCTCGCTGCTGAAAGCAAAAGATTCTTCAGTTGCAAAACTGGCCGTTAGCAATAATGAAGGTCATTTTTCTTTCGACGGGATCAAAGCGGGTCATTACCTGGTGAGTGCATCGCATGTGGGATATAAGCCAGTCTATTCGACCAGTTTTGAGTACACGGCTGCCGCCCAGGCAAACGTTCCCGCGCTTCAGTTAAATAGAATAGCCAGTGAATTGAAAGGCGTAACCGTGACCACTAAAAAACCAATCGTCGAGGTAAAAGCTGACAGAACAATTCTAAATGTGGAAGGTACTATCAATGCCACCGGCAACGATGCGCTTGAACTCTTGAGAAAATCTCCTGGCGTGACGGTAGACAAAGACGACAATATCAGTTTGAGTGGCAAAAATGGGGTGCAAGTGTATATTGACGGTAAGCCTACACCGTTAACCGGAACCGACCTGGCCAATTACCTCAAATCGTTACAGTCGACACAGATAGAATCCATCGAGCTGATTACGAATCCTTCAGCCAAATACGAAGCCGCAGGTAATGCCGGTATCATTAATATCCGGTTGAAAAAAAATAAGACTTATGGATTCAACGGTTCCGTAAATGCCGGGTGGAATATCGGTACTTATGCCAAATACAACAGCGGCATAGCGTTAAATTATCGGTACAAAAAAATAAATGTGTTCGCTAGTTATAATTACAACAACAATAAGAATCAGAATAGACTAAATCTTTACCGTACTACCAGTGCCGACAGTTCATTTGATCAGAAAACAATCATGTTGAATAAAAATGAAACGCATGGCTTCAAAACAGGAATCGATTTTTATGCGACCAGGAAAAGCACATTTGGTATTATGGTAAACGGCAATTTTTCCGACAACCGTTTTAGCAATGTGAGTAAAACTGATATAGCCTACATGCCTTCGAAGCAAGTAGACCGCCTGTTGATTGCAAATAACGCAAGCAAAGGTCACAGAGACAATGTAAACTTTAATGCCAACTACCGCTTCGCCGATACCTCAGGCCATGAATTGAATATTGATGCGGACTACGGTTTTTACGATGGAAAAAATAACCAATACCAGCCTAATGATATCTATGATGCCAGTGGAGTTAATTTAAAGTCTAAGGAAGTTTACAACACATTAACGCCTTACAATATTGATATTTACTCTATCAAGGCTGATTACGAGCAAAATTTCAAAAAGGGCAAGTTGGGTTATGGTGGAAAGATCTCTTATGTAAAAACTGATAATACTTTTCAACGTTTCTTTGAAAGCAACTCCGGACTGCTGGAAGACAATCATAACAATTTCAACTACAAGGAAAATATAAACGCCGGCTATGTAAATTATAATCGCCAGTTCAAAGGTGTGATGGTCCAGGCTGGCCTAAGAGTAGAGAACACAAAATCAAAGGGTCATTCAGTCGGTTTCCGTTATGATTATACTTCTGGTAACAATGTACCTATTGATTCATTGTTGGACAGAAGCTATACAAATCCTTTTCCGAGTGCGGCAGTTACCTTCAACAAAAATCCAATGAAGCAGTGGAGCTTTAGTTATAGCCGCAGGATCGATCGGCCATCTTACCAGAATTTAAACCCTTTTGAATTCAACCTCGATAAATATACTTTTCAAAGAGGCAATCCAAATTTGCGGCCTCAGTACACAAACAGCTTTGGGATCACTCATATTTATAAGTACAAGTTGACGACAACTTTGAACTATAGCCACGTTAATGATGTATTTACAATGATCCCGAAGAGCGAAGGTACAAAAGCTTTCATAACAAATGAAAACGTGGCAACCCAAAATATAGTTAGCCTGAATGTAAGCATGCCTGTCCAGTATAAATTTTACAGTTTATTCTTCAATGTCAATTCTTACTATTCAAAATTCAAAGGAGATGCAAAGGACTATCATGTTGATGTAGATGTATTTTCTTTCAATATTTATGCTCAACAAACATTCAAACTGTCAAAAACGACCACTGCGGAGCTTAGCGGTTTTTACACTGCGCCATCAGTATGGCAAGGGGCTTTCAAAACAAAACAGCTCGGTAGTCTGGATGTAGGTTTACAGCAGGGAGTCTTGAAAGGCAAAGCCACGGTGAAAGCAACGGTCAGTGATGTTCTCAACACGTTCCACTGGTCAGCAACAAACAACACCACTGGACAAACAGTGAAGGCAAATGGTGGTTGGGAAAGCAGGCAATTCAAGATAAACTTCAACTATCGTTTTGGTAACAACAAGATAAAACAAGCTCGTCAACGTAAAACAAGTATTGAAGAAGAAAATCAGCGTACACAGGGTGGTGGTGGACTTGGCGGCGGTCAACAACAACAAAAATAGCCTGGAAAATAAAAGAGAAGCATCCTGCATCAGCGGGATGCTTTTTCTTTGGCGAAAGATGTCTTGTCGGTTAATCGTGTGAGGGTTATTTTCTCTTTATCAATTTTGCTTTGACAATTCTTACATCTTCGAGGGGCCTGTCTGTATCGGGGCTCTTGCTTGTTGGTGTAGCTGCGATTTTATCAACTACGTCCATGCCCTTTACCACTTCGCCAAATACCGTATAGCTCTGGTCAAGATGTGGAGTGCCGCCGATCGTTTTGTAAACCTCTCGTTGTTCAACGGGAATTTTTCTTCCATTCAAGCGAAAAATTTCCACTGAATCTAATCCAGCATCGCTAAAAATTTTTCCCTGTACGATGTAGAACTGGCTGCCGCTGCTGGCTTTTTCAGGGTTGTTATCGCGGGCCGCGGCGATCACTCCTTTTTTGTGGAACAGCGTTGTCCTGAATTCAGCAGGAATTCGATAACCGGGTCCGCCCCCACCCAGTAACTGACCTGGTTTTGCATGTTTGCTGTTCGGATCACCCGCTTGAATCATGAAATTGTAAATGACCCGGTGAAATAACACGCTATCGTAATAGCCCTTCTTTACAAGCTTCAAAAAATTATCGCGATGCAACGGAGTGGAATCAGATAATCGCAATACAATGTCACCAAAATTTGTCAGCAATAAAACATCCTTTTTACGATCTTTTTTTCTAATTGTAGAATCTTTCTGGGCAAAGCAAAGCATTCCGAGGATCAAGAGCGCTACCGATAAAAATATTTTTTTCATGGAATCATTTAACTTAAAAGACACAACTCAAAAATCGTGGCTTTCAAAATAAAGAAGTATATGATCTTTCAAAAAGTTTTCCTGGTCAGTCATACTCATCTCCGGCATTGCTTTTAATTGCCTGAAATGAGGCCATCCTTCTTCGTCCATTTTTTCCAATTCATAATAACCACTTTGAGTAAGTAGCTTACAAACCGCTACGTGCATCAGGTCCTGTTTTTGTTCTTTGGTAAATTTTTCGCGGATTTGGCCAAACTCCTGGATGCCAATAAGAAAAAGAATGGCTTCCATGTCGGGCTTCTTGCCAAATCGCTCCACCAGCCTTGCCTCCAATTGCCACCATCTTTGCTGAAGATCATCATGTATGAGCATAGGTGGCAAAGTTACATAGAGCCGATGTTGATTATTGATTATCGATTAACCTATCGTCAACACGATACACGTACCGCGCCGAGAAATAATGAATAATCAATAAATCAATAATGAACAATTAGAAATATTTAGTTCGGGCACTACATTTTCTCAACAACCACGGCCGTGCCATAAGCGAGCACTTCATTTACTCCACTGATCACTTCGTTGGCATCATACCGCATGCTGATAACTGCATTGGCTCCCCGCTCGTCGGCGCTTTGCAACATAAGGCGAAACGCTTCTGCTCTTGTTTTTTCGCAAAGCTCTACGTAAATAGAAATGGTGCCCCCAAACAGGGTTTGAAGGCCTCCGGCAATATTTCCCAAAATACTCCTGGAGCGAACGGTGATTCCCCGTACCACCCCAAGATTTTTTATAACCCGGTAGCCATTTAGCTCAATATTCGTTGTAACCATTGACTGATCGATCATGATTTTTTGTTTTGATGAAATTAAGAATTGTTGGATTGGTCTTCCGATAAACATGACATTGAATTGTTAACTTTCTGAGTTTACCTTTGCCGCTCCTAGGGGTGGACAAATTAGATCAGGATGCTACAATTGCAAATCATACGTCAAGACCGTGACGGGGTAAAAAAAAGACTGGCAGTAAAATATTTTGCTGAATTAGGTGTGGTTGACAAAGTTCTTGAGTTGGATGACCAAAGGAAAAAACTACAACTGGAATTTGACAACATCCAGGCGAAAATAAATACGTCATCAAAGGAGATCGGCCAATTAATGGCGAAAGGAGAAAAGGAAAATGCGGAGAGACTCAAACAACAGGTTACATCCTTAAAGGCCTCGCTTCAACCGATAAATAACAAATTGTCTGAAACAGAACGGGAATTGCAGAACGAACTAGTGAAGCTTCCAAATCTTCCCTCGCAAAAAGTTCCACTCGGAAAAACTCCCGAAGATAATGTGATCATAAGAGAAGGAGGGAATAAACCAAAGTTACCTGCAGGGGCAAAGCCTCACTGGGAATTGATCAAACAATATGACATTGTTGATTTTGAGACGGGAGCGAAAATTACAGGAAGCGGTTTCCCTTTATACAAAGGAAAAGGAGCCAAACTACAGCGGGCACTAATACAATATTTTCTGGATTATAACACCGCAGCGGGTTACACGGAATATCTTCCACCATTCATGGTAAATGAAACGACAGCTTTTGGAACAGGACAATTACCGGATAAAGAAGGACAGATGTACTACATGCAAACGGATAATTTCTACATGATCCCCACATCTGAAGTGCCGCTGACAAATATTTACCGTGATGAAATTCTAAAAGACGCAGACCTGCCTATGAAATTGACGGCGTACTCTCCGTGTTTTCGCAGAGAAGCAGGCAGTTTTGGTAAAGATGTTCGTGGTCTAAATCGTGTTCACCAATTTGAAAAAGTGGAGATCGTTCAAATAGTTCATCCTGATACAAGCTACGAGACCCATGAAGAAATGGTTGACCATGTCGAAAAACTCGTGCAGTCGCTGGATTTACCTTATCGTATTTTGAATTTATGCGGAGGTGACATGAGTTTTGCTTCCGCCCTTACTTATGATTTTGAAGTGTATAGTGCTGCCCAGGATAAATGGCTTGAAGTAAGCTCTGTTTCAAATTTCGAAACCTTTCAGACCAACCGGATGAAGATCCGCTTTAAAGATACAAACGGGAAATCGCAATTGGTTCACTCGCTCAATGGCAGTTCCTTGGCTCTTCCACGCATACTTGCCTGCTTGCTAGAAAATAATCAATCTGACGAAGGGATAAAACTGCCCTTGATTTTGCATCCCTATTTTGGTGACAGCATGTTGAGAAATTGATATTTTACCAAAATTTTAATCGACACATCCATAAGTTTTACCGATTTTGAAAATCTTTTAAATGTCGGCCGCTTATTTTTGCTTTTACTCTTTATGAAAATGAAAAGACTACTATCTCTATTGCTTCTTTTGGCAATTATCATGATTGCCTGCAGTAAAAAAACTGTTGCCACCAAAGAGGTCGCGACCGAGTCCGCACAGGCAGTTCAACCTGAAACGTCTAAATCCACTGGTGAAGTGGCAGACGTTAACTTAATAGCCGCCGGCAAAACAATTTATGAAACCAAATGCACAAGATGTCACGGTATGAAGCCTACCGATTTTTATACTCCTGACCGTTGGGATGGCATTTTAAAAACGATGGTGCCCAAAGCAAAACTGACAGAGGGGGAGACAGAGCAGGTGACAGCCTATGTGAAGGCAAATGCAAAAAAATAACTGTAGCCATTTTATTATAAAGGGATGCAATCAGCCCCTTTTTGTTTTAACCCAGAGCAAGCAGAGACCATAAGCAACGTCAAATTGAAAATGGGCGTCTCTAATGAACGTTCCATTCACCAGATGGTACCACTTACTTGGCACTAATCTGTTGAATTTAAACCTTGTAAATTTTTTCTGGTCACAATCAAAACCCCAATCGATGGCATTGAGTAACCAATTAAGAAACCAGCATTTGATGTGGCGTGCTGGTTTTGGCCCTGCAGTCGAACAATTGAATTCTCTAGATAAAACTTCACCAGAAAAATTGTATAAAGCCCTTCAAAAACACTCTCCAAAGAAACCGGAATATCTACAGGCCGCCGACAATTACCTCCAGGGGCTCATGCTTGGGATACAGGACGCGGGCAGGCTCCAGAAGCAGGAAATGTCGGCGGAACAGCGAAAAGAATTGCAAAGAAAGAGCAGGGAAGGAATCAGGAATTTGAACCTGTACTGGGTAAAGGAGATGGTAAACACCGATGCACAGCTCCGGGAAAAAATGTCCTTTTTCTGGCATGGTCATTTTGCCTGCCGAAACTTAAACGTGTTTTTTCAACAGGAGCTGCTCGATGTCATCAGGCAAAATGCTCTTGGAAATTTTCGCGAGCTTATTCATGAAGTTTCGAAAACAGCTGCGATGCTGAATTTTTTAAATAATAATCAAAACAGGAAGGATCATCCTAATGAGAATTTCGCTCGTGAGGTAATGGAATTGTTTACCATCGGTCGTGGCAGTTATACAGAGCATGATGTGAAAGAAGCTGCCAGGGCTTTTACAGGCTGGGGTGCTAATGTAAAAGGTGAATTTGTTTTTCGCAAGTTTCAACACGACGATGGAAGTAAAACCGTGTTGGGAAAAACGGGAAATTTTGATGGTGATGAAGTGCTGGATATTTTACTGGATCAAAAGCAAACCGCAAAATATATTTCGCATAAGATCTATCGTTTTTTTGTGAATGACAAGATTGATGAGCAAAAAGTGCAATGGCTTTCGGAACGTTTTTATAAGAGCGACTATGACATCAGTAAGTTGATGGAAGATATTTTTACCAGTGATTGGTTCTATGATGAAAACAATATTGGCTCAAGGATAAAATCCCCTATAGAATTGTTGGTAGGCCTGCAGCGAATGCTCCCAATGAAATTGGAAAATGAAGAAGCATTACTGCTGCTGGAGAGGGTGTTGGGACAAATATTATTTTATCCTCCCAATGTTGCAGGTTGGCCCGGCGGAAAGAGCTGGATCGACAGCTCGACACTGATGATGCGCATGCGCATTCCTCAACTCATCAACGACAAAGATGAATTTAATGTCAATCCTAAATCAGACGATGATCAAATGATGGGACGTGGCGAAGATGAAATGAAAACAAAAGCAGGCAAGGCTGGTAAGCCGATCAATGCAGAAATTGATTGGAAAAAATACCTCGACTACTATGACCGGGTGGCCCGCGAAGACCTGATAAATGATATCGCGGGAGTTTTGCTGCAAACAAAAAAGGCGGTGAGTGCGGGAGTCATCAGCCAATATGCGGATGGGGGAAGCAAGGAAAGTTTTATTAGGAGCGCTACTATACAATTAATGAGTACGCCGGAATATCAGTTATGCTGATTGCGGATTTCAGATTGCAGATTTTAGATTTAATTCAATCTGCAATCCCATTCTAAAATCTAAAATCGTTTTATGGTGGTTATCAAACGTCGAAAATTTTTACAACTCGGTTCACTTGCCACTGCAACTTTCATGGTCCCAAAATTTTTAAAGGCGCTTGAAATGGTTGATATGGTGCCTCCCGGAAATAAGGTGATGGTGATCTTGCAATTGAGCGGTGGTAATGATGGCTTGAATACGGTAATTCCCATTCGCAACGATATATACTACCGTGAACGTCCAGGACTCGGCATCGGGAAAACCAAGGCTTTATCATTGACGGATGAAGTCGGTTTACATCCGGCGCTGATCACCTTAAAGGAACTGTATGACGATGGAAGTCTTGGCATTTTAAATAATGTAGGTTACCCCAATCCCGACCGATCACATTTTCGTAGCATGGACATTTGGCAAACAGGCAGTGCAAGCAATGAATATATCACAACCGGGTGGGTGGGACGCTACCTTGACGCGCAGTGTGGCGGTTGTGATAAGCCGACATACGCTCTTGAAATTGACGACGTACTTAGTCTTGCACTAAAAGGAGAAAATTCAAAGGCGATCGCAATGAAGGATCCCAAAAGACTGTTTGGTACGAGCAACGAAAGATTCTTTAAGGATGTTTTAAAAAGTCATGAGCCTGGCCGAATGACTCAGACAGGCGGAGATGGGAATGAGGAAACAGTGGATTATCTCTATAAAACCATGTCTGAGACACTATCATCTGCTAATTATATTTTCGAACAGAGCAGGGCACACCCTTCCTCGGCCGAGTATCCCAAAACAGAATTGGGAAATGGATTAAAAACCATCGCTTCATTGATTTTTTCCGACATCAACACCAAGGTTTACTACATTTCACTTGGCAGTTTTGATACTCATGTGAACCAGGAAAACCAGCAACAAAGATTATTTACGGAATTGAGCAACGCGCTAAAAGCATTTACTGCAGACCTAAAGAACAATAATCGTTTCAATGACGTTCTGATGTTCACGTTCTCTGAGTTTGGGAGAAGAGTTTCGCAAAATGCTAGTGGAGGTACTGATCACGGCACGGCCAACAATATGTTTTTGATCGGCCGAGCTTTAAAACAAAAAGGAATTATTAACTCAATGCCAGACCTGGATGATCTTGAAGAAGGCGATCTCAAATACAAGATCGATTTCAAAACAGTTTATGCCACAGTTTTAAGAAACTGGCTGGATGCCGATGATACCGCTATTCTCGGTAAAAAATATGACCACCTGGGATTTTGCTGATTCGTACTGTCTATATAAATCGAAAGCGTCCCGCTCTTTGCGGGATGCTTTTTTATTTTTTTATTTTTTTGCCAGCTATTAAATAATTTTTCTTTTACTGATTGCAACGCGATAAAGAATAATGCCCATCAAAGAAAAAAAAGCAACGCCTAACCATTTGTAACCCTCTGCCCCTAATGATTGAGTAATTCCATTCTCCGCATTTACTTTTTCCAAGCGGGCGCTTATATTCTCGCTTACAGATAATATAGCCACAATTACTCCTGCAAGGGCCCCGCCCGCTACAAGACCTGTTGCAAATAAATTCCCCTTTGCAAGATCTTCTTCTTCTGCGTTGAGTTTGATGTTCTTTCGTTTATTTCTCCACTCAGCAATGCCGCGGATAGCGCCACCAATAAAAATAGGAAGTGTAGTAGATAACGGAAGATAAATGCCAATGGCAAATGACAAGGATTTAATTCCACATAGCTCCATTACAATAGCTATAAACACACCTACGAGTACAAATTGCCAGTCAAGATTGAAAGAAAGAATGCCTTTAATAAGTGTAGCCATTAATGTTCCCTGTGGTGCGGGATATTTATCTGTACCGATAGCATGATGAATACCCTGCTGAATCATATCGTGAGTTGGTGTGTCAAGAATTTTTACTGTAGCACCAATTGCTAATGAAGAAACGATAGCACCGATAAACAAAGCAATCTGCTGGTACTTTGGCGTAGCACCAACGATATAACCTGTTTTCAAATCCTGTGAAGTACCACCGGCATTTGCTGCAGCAATGCAGATCATTCCACCAACAACGAGAGCCATGGGTTCATAAAAATTTCCTGTCCATCTTACCGCAATAAAAATTAAACAAGTTCCCATCAGTGTGGCAATCGTCATTCCACTGATCGGGTTATTTGATGAACCAATGAGACCAACAATGCGGGATGAAACAGTGACAAAGAAAGCCCCGAAAATAATTACAAGCAGTCCTAATAATAATTTACTACCGATTGAACTGCCGGGAATAAAATTACTCGGCAACAAAGCGATGATTAATATTAATAAAAGACTTCCAATGCCAACCACTTTAATAGAAATATCTCTTTCTGTTCTTGGTACATTGCTCATTTCAATTTTTTCTCCTCTCATTGAACCAATACTTCCTTTGAAGGAAGAAATAATTGTTGGAATAGTTTTTATTAATGTAATGAACCCACCGGCGGCAACAGCGCCGGCACCTATTTGCCTTACATAAGCGCGGTAGATGGCGGTTGACCAATCTGCAAAATTATGTGTTGCAGGATCCCACGCGCCTGGACCGCCTGGTTTTGTAACATCGGCTAAGTAACCAAGCTTAGCTAATTGTGCTGCGATTATATCAGGGCTTATTAGAGAAGCTAAAAGAGGAATGAATACAAACCAGCTAAGAAAACCACCAGCAACTAATACACCGGCAATTTTTGGTCCGATGATGTAACCCACACCCATATATTCAGGTGTAATCTCACCGGCTACTCTGGCCGAGGGAAAAATTTTTTGCGTTTGCTTGGTCATGAAAGCTGGTACTCCTGCAATCACATGAAATACTTTTTGAAGCAAGGCATAACTAATGGCAACAATAACTCCCCAAATTGCAGTCATCGCCAGTTCACCACCTTTTTCGCCGGCTTTTAATACGGAAGCACAAGCAGTTCCTTCAGGATAGGGAAGAATGCCATGTTCTTTCACAATCAGCGAACGGCGCAGTGGTATCATCATCAGGGTACCTAATATTCCCCCGATGATGGCAAGAACGAGAATGGTTACATAATTAAAATAATTGGCACTCTCTGCCGCACTTAAAAAAAGAAAACCGGGAAGAGTAAATACAACACCTGCTGCGATACTTTCACCAGCGCTGCCGGTTGTTTGAATAATATTATTTTCAAGAATAGTAGTTCTTAAAAAAAGCTTTCCAAGCAAAATAGATATAACCGCAATCGGAATAGAAGCAGATACCGTGAGTCCGGCTTTTAATGCCAGGTAAACAGTAGCTGCGCCAAATATAATTCCGAAAATCGCACCCATCAGTATAGACTTGACAGTGAACTCAGCCATTCTTGTTTCAGGAGCAACAAACGGTTTGAAGTGAGGTTGTTGTTCTGCCATAGCAGTTGGTTTTGTTGAGTAAGATAAATAAAAAAAGGAGCTGACATAACTCAACTCCTTTGAAGAAAACTATTTTATGCTGATCCTGTTTTTTCCCGAACGATCTCGTTCAGTGATTTTATTCTTGCATAGATCAATATGCCGCCAATAAATGCAGCGACCACAAGAATCAAGAAGAACATTTTTTTGTCAGTAAAATCATCCCAAAAGCCTGTCATCACACCAGCCACTTTTCCGCTGATGGAAGTCGAGCGAAACCACCCACCCATCATCAGGGCAGTAAGCCGTGCCGGAGCTAATTTGGAAACAAAGGATAAACCCATTGGACTTAAAAATATTTCACTGATGGTGAATACAAAATAAGTTAGCCAAAGCCAGATTGGCGATGCTTTGTGAGTGTAAATGGAAGGAACAGACATGATTGCAAACACCATTACTAGTGCAGACAGGCCAGAGATAAACATGGCCATTCCAAACTTTGAAGCAGTGGTAGGTTCTTTGCCCTTTGATCGCAACCAACTAAAAAAAGGAACGAAGATTAAAGTAAGCACGACTATGAAAAGAGGGTTAATAGATTGAAATAATTCCGTGTTTGTAAGTTTCACTTCTTGTCCATTTGGCCATTGCTCCTTTGGAACGTTCACAAAATAAGGGTCAGGTCCCATTTCTTTTACGATCTGTCCATTCTCATCTTTTGCGTCCCGCATGTATTGGTCCTGCTTATTGACAAGGCGGAGCGTATCTGTCACTCTCTGCATGGGAAAGATAGCCCCGGTTATTTTAGCTGTTGTCGGTGACGCAACACGATCCGTGTGTTTTTCTGCCCAAAGGGTAAGGCCTGTTGAGTTCTGATTGTAAATGGTCCAGAACGCTATTGCGATGGCAAAAATAAAGAGCAATGCACCTATACCTTTTTTGTCCTGCCCTTTAGCTTTTACCCATAGGGAAACATAAAATGCAATAATGGGCAGGCAGGCAAAAATAAAAGCATCATTTGCCTGGCTTCCCATGATCGACGATCCAAGAATTTTTGTCGGCACAAACCAGCCGATGACTGCTGCTATGATGGCGGGCAAAAAAACATAGGAAAATATTTTTGATAATGGCATGTCCTCCGGTTGAATTGGCTTTTTTACATCGGCGCCTTTTATTTCTTTATTCTTTAGAGAACTACCGAGTATAATTAATCCTATGATCAAACCGACACCTGCGGCAGCGAAAGCATAACCCCACCCGTATTTGTTGCGCAAATAAGCGGCGACGAAATTGCAAACAAATGCTCCAATATTAATTCCCATGTAAAAGATGTTATACGCATTATCTTTTAGAGGCCTCAAATCTTCCCGGTTATAAATAATGCCAAGAAGCGTGGAAATATTGGGTTTGAAAAAACCATTTCCAACAATGATCATCGAAAGCGATATAAACATTGCTGTGTTGCCTGGCAAAGACAGGCACAGGTAACCAGCTGCCATCAGACTTCCGCCCAAAAAAATTGACTTGGTATAACCAAAATACCTGTCTGCAATTAAGCCACCAATAAAGGGAGTCAGATAAACCAATGCGATAAAACTCCCCACTATATCGGCGCCTACTCTTTGATCAAATCCTTTCCCGCCTGTTTTTGTGTCAATCATATAAAGAAGAAGGATGCCAACCATTAAGTAGTATGCGAACCGTTCCCACATTTCCGTAAAAAATAAAATATACAATGCTTTTGGGTGCCTTCCTTCATGAGCTGGCTTATGAGAAATGGCATCAGGTTGATTCATACAATCGTTTTAGCGTGACTAATCAGAGTAAGTTTACCAATCCAAAATACAGAAAATTGAATTGACACAAAGAAAACGCCAGTTTCTTTGACAAATGTGCCGATATTCGCACTGAATTTTAAACCCTGGCCCCCACATGCGTATCCTGTTGTTAGGCTCTGGCGGAAGAGAACATGCCTTGGCCTGGAAAATAAACGAAAGCGTTTGGACAAATCCCCTCTACATTGCTCCGGGAAATGCCGGAACAGTTCAGTGCGGAAAAAATATCTCACTCGACATTACTGACTTTGATGCCATCGGAAAATTTTGTATTTCCGAAAAAATAGAAATGATTGTCGTTGGTCCTGAAGAGCCGCTGGTAAATGGATTGTATGATCATTTCAAAGCCAGTGATGACCTGCAAAAAATTTATTTTATTGGTCCCTCGAAGAATGGCGCCCAGTTAGAAGGCAGCAAGGCATTTGCGAAAGCTTTTATGAAAAGGCATAACATTCCCACTGCCCGCCATCAGGAATTTGATTCTTCGAATTTTGAAGAAGGTGTCCATTATGTGAAAGAACATGCACTACCGGTAGTGTTAAAAGCAGATGGACTGGCAGCAGGCAAAGGAGTGATCATTTGCCACACATCCGTCGAAGCTGTGTCGGAGTTTGAATTGATGATACAAAAAGCAAAGTTTGGTGAAGCAAGCAGGAAGGTAGTGGTGGAAGAATTTTTAAACGGAATTGAATTAAGTGTATTCGTTCTTACGGATGGAAAAAATTATTTGTTGTTGCCAGAGGCCAAGGATTATAAAAGAATTGGTGAAGGCGATACAGGATTGAACACAGGTGGCATGGGTGCTGTTAGCCCTGTTCCTTTTGCAACACCGGGGTTTATGCACAAAGTGGAAGAGAGAATTATCAAACCTACTATTGCCGGATTACATGAAGAAGGAATAGACTACAAGGGATTTTTGTTTTTTGGTTTAATCAATGTTAATGGAGAGCCATTCGTGATTGAGTATAATTGCAGGATGGGTGATCCAGAAGCGGAGGTTGTGATACCAAGATTGGAAACCGATCTCGTGGGATTGTTTGTAGCTGCCACCCAGCAGGAATTGGATACTGTAAAATTACGAGTCGATGAGAGGAGCTCTGTTACCGTGATGGCAGTGAGCCATGGTTATCCTGGCAATTATGAAAAAGGGTTCGAAATAACCGGTTTGAAAAAGGACGCAGGCAAAGAGACTTTCATATTTCATGCAGGGACAAAACAAATAGAGGGAAAAATATTGACCAATGGTGGGCGAGTTCTATCTGTTTCTTCATACGGAAAAAATATCAGCGAAGCTGCTGACCGTTCACTAAAGATTTTAGACGGTATCGATTTCGAAGGTATCTATTATCGCACCGATATTGGCTACGAATTTAAGTCCCAAATCTCCAGGAACGTTTAGTGAACGTTGTCCTCTTACATTTGTGTAAAGCAACGATATGGGTGAAATGCATTATCACGATTACTTGCAATTAGATAAAATACTGAACGCACAATTCCCTGAGAGTAATAAAAAAAATTTGACAGCACACGATGAAATGCTGTTCATCATCATTCACCAGGCTTATGAGCTTTGGTTTAAGCAACTGCATCACGAAGTTGATTCCATTAACATCATCATGAAAAAACCTGCGATGAACGATAATTCACCTGAACTTCAAACAGTCGTTCATCGCCTCAATCGCATCACAACCATTCTAAGAGTTTTGGTTCAGCAGGTCGACATTATGGAAACGATGACTCCAATGGATTTTCTTGATTTTCGTGATTTGCTGCGGCCCGCTTCCGGTTTTCAAAGCTGGCAATTTAAAGAACTGGAAGCAAAGCTGGGCTTGAAACTTCAGCACCGTTATGGTCAGGAGCATTACATTTCACAGTTGCGAAAGGAGCACATCGACGTGATAAAAAAAGCAGAATCAGAAAAATCCTTGTTGGAACTGGTAAATGCCTGGCTGGAGCGAATGCCTTTGGCGCCTCCGCTTGTAAAAGAAGAAAGGCAATCCTTCTGGATCGATTATCGAACCCGCTATGAAAATAGTTTAGCTGACGCGGAGAAAGATAATCTCAAAACGTTTGATGAAGTACTTCTTGAAGAAGTCCGCCGATCGGAAGAAGCTAACGTGCGATCTCTTTCAGCAAAAGCTTGTCGCGTCGCTTTATTTATCATGCTCTATCGCGGCTATCCCCTGCTGCAATTGCCCTTCCAGTTACTAAATGGTTTGCTTGAAATCGACGAACAATTAAGTTCGTGGCGCTACAGACACATGAATATGGTGCAACGAATGATTGGTACAAGAATAGGAACAGGCGGCAGCAGCGGAAAGGATTATCTGAAGGCGGCGGCAGATAAGCATTATATTTTTAAGGAGATCGCTCACCTTAATAGCTTTTTAATTGAACGTAGAAAACTTCCCCACTTGTCCTACGATCTTCAGAGGCGCCTGGGATTTGTTGCCACATAGTGTATGGTGCCGCTTCCAAAAGAAAAAAAGCGATCAGGTTTTGCCAGACCGCCTTCTTTGCTGATAGATAGAATATATATGTTGATATATAATGAAGGTATACGGATTTCTAAGTTTCCCTTAGTGTCTTCATAGATACTCGTTTTATCTTTCCATTACCGTGCCAAAAATGGAATTCTCTATTTGAGGGTGTCGCAAAAATGGATGTTGAAAATTCTAATAGTTTGAATTTTGGACCTGGAATTCTGTTGAAAAAAGCCTCCGATAAATTTGATCTTAATGCGCGGGTGAACTGCAAAAAATCTTTAACTGCAATTAGCTCACGTCGCTTATTTCAAATTGTACTACTGAACGTTTCACTTTGTTAATTCAAATTATTTACTCGTACTTTGCACCCATTAAATCCAATCCATACAAATGGGACTTTTTAACTGGTTTACACAGGAAATAGCTATAGATCTGGGAACTGCAAATACTCTTATTATACATAACGACGAAGTGGTGGTGAACGAGCCGAGCATTGTGGCTCTTGACCGCAACAATCCCAAAAACGTTTTAGCAGTCGGTAAAAGGGCATTGATGATGCACGAAAAAACCCATGAGAGCATTCGCACAGTCAGGCCCTTGAAAGATGGTGTCATTGCCGATTTTAATGCGGCTGAATTAATGATTAGGGAAATGATCAAAATGATCTATCCCAAAAAACCTCTGTTCCCTCCAAGTTGGAGAATGATGATCTGTATTCCTTCCTCAATCACTGAAGTGGAAAAAAGAGCCGTTCGCGACAGCGCTGAGCAAGCTGGTGCCAAAGAGGTGTATTTGATTCATGAGCCTATGGCAGCTGCATTGGGTATTGGGATTGACGTTGAAGAGCCGGTAGGAAACATGATCATTGATATCGGAGGAGGCACGACTGGCATCACGGTGATCGCATTGGCCGGTATTGTATGTGATCAATCAATTCGCATCGCCGGCGATGAATTTACTGCTGATATCATGGAGGCTCTTCGACGGTATCACAGTTTATTAATTGGTGAACGCACGGCCGAGCAAATAAAAATACAGATCGGTGCTGCCATGAAAGATTTAGATAACCCACCAGATGATATTCCTGTCAATGGTCGTGATCTTGTAACCGGAATTCCGAAACAGATCATGGTAAGTTTCCAGGAAATTGCTGAAGCATTGGATAAAAGCATTTTTAAAATCGAGGAAGCTATTCTCAAAGCGTTGGAACAAACACCGCCGGAACTTGCCGCGGATATTTACCGGCGAGGACTTTATTTAACGGGCGGGGGTGCTTTACTAAGAGGTCTTGATAAAAGATTAAGTCAAAAAATCAAACTGCCAGTGCATGTGGCAGATGACCCGCTGAAAAGCGTTGTGCGAGGTACGGGTATCGCATTAAAGAATTATGACCGGTATCCATTTGTTATGAGATAGCCAAATTCCAGAAAAACAAGGTCCAAATCACAATAATTGTACGGAATTTGGAATTTGTGATTTGAAACTTCCCTTTAGTGAGAAATATATTTCTTTTCATTGGTCGGTACTTTACTTTTTTTATTTTCCTGGTGTTCCAGGTTCTAGCCTTGTCTTTTTTATTTCGTTACAACAAATATCACCATGCGGTTGGATTGGGAATGACCAATGAATTAACCGGTTGGATGAATTCGAAATATGCCAACGTCGACAACTATTTTCATCTTAAGCAGGAGAGTGATCGCATTCATCGAATTAATGATTCCCTGATAAATCTCTTGCAGAGTAATTTCTTGAATCCGGATACGGCAACAAAATTTGTACAGGATTCAATTCCTTATGATACATTAGGTCACCGGCGTCGCTATCTATGGCGTGACGCCGAAGTCGTAAGCAACTCTGTAAACTCCGAAAGAAATTATATCCAGATAAACAGGGGCTCGAAACAAGGAGTTAAGGATAACATGGGCGTACTTAATTCTGACCTGAGCCTGGTAGGAATTGTGGTAAATACCAGCGACAATTTCAGCCAGGTAATGAGTCTTCTGCATGTGAAAAACAATGTTAACGCAATCATGAAAAAAAGCGGAAATGCAGGCACCATAAGTTGGGACGGGAAAAATCCTTTGTTCCTGACCATGACCGGCGTTCCAAAAAGCGATTCCGTTGTCAGGGGAGATACCGTTTTAACGGGTACTTACTCGCTAAGTTTTCCGCCGCTGAAGATGATTGGCCGGGTGGCCTCAATTGTGAAAGACAATTCAAGCAACTTTTACACCTTGCGAATTCAGACGGCAGCCAATTTTCAAAACCTGCAGCATGTATTTGTGGTTGAAAACCTGCAAAGCGTGGAGCAGGAAAAGTTAGATAAGGAGACACGAAAAAAAATTGATGAGCTAAAAAAACCGGCCCGATGAGTGACCTTTTAAAAAATATAATCCGTTTTACATTTTTTATACTTGTACAATGGTTCGTACTGTTCAAAATTCCACCGCTGCACAGATTTATCGTTCCCTATATCTATTATTTGTTCATTCTTTGGCTTCCTTTTTATATTCCTCGCTTCTGGCTGCTGGTGATCGGATTTTTGACAGGTCTTTCATTAGATTATTTTACTCAAACTCCGGGATTGCACGCTGCCGCTTGCGTGTTGATCGCGTATATCCGACCTTTTATAATTAATATACTACTCCCCAAGGATACTTCTGAATTTAATTACAGGGAACCGTCACCTCGCACAATGGGATGGACGCCGTACGCGGTCTATGTGCTCATTCTTACTCTTTTTCATCATAGCTACATGCTGCTTCTTGAATGGTTGTCATTCGGAGATTTCATTACTTTTGCCGTCAAACTCATTGCAACCACGGGCATAAGCTTTTTGCTGATCTTTACTACTGAGCTTTTGTTTCCCCGCAAAATGCGATATAGGACAAATACGGCGTAAAAAATCTTCATAAATTTTTTGATAAATAGAATAAAAGAAATTTTGGTCTGTAGCTTTGTTTTTTAAATCATACCTTATACCTCTTACATTTTACCAGCTCTATGCCTGTGTTTAACCAATCGAGGAGCCGAATTATCCGAATTATTTTTTTAGCCGCATTTCTAGTGCTTGCTGCACAGATATTTCATCTGCAGGTTATTTCCCGTGAATATAAAAAACAAGCGGATATTAACGCCATTTTTGCGAAGCGGGTATATCCTTCAAGAGGCATTATTTTCGACCGGAAGAATAAAGCCATTCTCAGCAATATACTGATGTATGACCTGATGGTGACGCCATCAGAGATAAAAGGAATAGATACAAATTATTTCTGCCAGTTAATGGAAATTGACACGGCAGAATTTAGAAAAAGAATTAAGACTGCCATCATAAAGAATAAAGCCTTCCGTCCCTCTGTGTTCGAAGAATTGCTTACTCCGCAGAAGTATGCGAGGATGGAAGAGAACATGTGGAGATTTAGCAATGGTTTTTTTCTGCAGCCGAGACCGGT
This sequence comes from Bacteroidota bacterium, assembly GCA_005883765.1. GTDB lineage: Bacteria > Bacteroidota > Bacteroidia > Chitinophagales > Chitinophagaceae > VBAU01. The sequence continues at coordinate 17,106 of VBAQ01000067.1, read as the reverse complement.
GAGATCATATCCATACAATGCTGCGGCACACATACTGGGTTATATTAACGAAGTAGACACATCTATCATCAACAAATCAAACGGATATTATCTACCTGGTGACTATTCTGGAAGGACGGGTCTTGAACAGTATTATGAAAAAGTGTTGATGGGGGAAAGGGGAACCGAACTGTGGATCAAGGACAATTTTAACAGGCTCGTTGGTCATTATCAAAATGGCGCTTTTGATACACCCGCCGTTGCCGGACGAAATCTTAGAACTTATATTGACGTCGATGTTCAACAACTGGCCGAAAAATTATTGACAAATAAAATTGGAGCCGTTGTCGCAATAGAACCGAAAACGGGCGGCATTATTGCCATGGCGTCGGGACCAGGGTTCAATCCAAACGATCTCACAGGGCCAGACAAACAAAGAAATTATTCAAGGATGGTGTTAGATGTGAGTCGTCCGCTCTATAACCGGGCCATTAAAGGGCAGTATCCCGGTGGCTCAACCTACAAACCACTTGGTGCATTGATTGGCTTGGATGAAGGAGTGATCACACCCGAGAGTGGCTATCCTTGCCGGGGTGCATATTATGAATGCAAACGTCCTATAAAATGCACGGAAAAATGGCCTGGCCATGCGGCCAATCTCAGGCTTGCCATTGCTTACTCTTGCAATTCATTTTTCAGCAGCACGATCCGCAAAACAATAGACAATCCAAAATATCACAACGCGAGGATTGGCTTGACAAAATGGAAAGAGTATTGTAATGCCTTTGGATATGGCCATAAACTGGGAGTAGACATTCCCAATGAAAACGGTGGCAATATTCCGGACACCACGACGTACGACAAAGAATATCGCGGTCAGTGGAATTCCTGCACGATGACTGGAGGTGGCCTGGGAATTGGCCAGGATAAAATGCTTGTAACGCCTCTACAAATTGCCAATGCCATCTGCATTGTTGCGAATAAGGGATATTATTATCTCCCTCATTTTGTAAAATCAATCGATGATGAAACCGAAGAAGATACTTCGTTGGTAAACAAGTTCAGGAAAAAGCATTCGGTCCTTACACATATTCCCGATGATGTGTATGAAGTCGTGATCAGCGGAATGCATGATGTGACCCTTGTTGGAACGGCCGCGGCGATCCCTAAAATACCGGGCATTGAGATCTGTGCAAAAACCGGAACGGCGCAGAATAAAAGAGTAATTGATAAAAAGGTTGTCGAATTGAAGGACCATTCTTTGTTTGTTTGTTTTGCGCCAAGGGAAAATCCGAAAATTGCAGTGTCTGTGATCATTGAGAATGGCGGTTTCGGCGCAACCTGGGCTGGCCCCATAGGTTATTTGTTGGTTGAAAAATATTTGACGGATTCATTGAGAGCCGATCGCCAGAAAGAGGTGGAAAGAATCGCTGCGGCGAACTTAATGCCCTCTTACCTCACAAGAGAACAATTCATAGCGGATTCCATTCGAGCTTACGAATGGTTTAAGTTGACAAGAGACAGCAGCTACATTGATAAGTATACTTACGAAGAAATAGATGAATCACTTTTGCATCAAAAACACACACCTTCGCCAGCTGGAAAGAAAATAAATCCTTATTCTGCGATGGCCCTTATTGATGACAAAAACTTTCGCAAGAAAAGTTGTTTTGAAATGAATTCATGAACGAACGAAATGCTACTATATCAAAAGGAGTTGATTGGAGTCTGGCCTGGATCTATTTGTTATTGGTAGCGGTTGGCATCACGGCTATCTTCGCTGTTACGTATAAAGAAGGTGACCCTATCATTCAAAGTTTTCTTGGTTTCAAAACGGACTACAGCAAACAATTTTATTTCTTTATCACATCGGGCATAATTGGCATCTTCATTCTGCTGACGGACAGTAAATTCTTTACCGCGACTGCTAATCTTTGGTATGCTTTCGGAATTTTTTTATTACTGCTGGTCTTCCCTTTTCATTCCAGCGTAAAAGGAACAGAGTCTATTATTCGTTTTGGCGGATTCCAGTTTCAGCCGGCTGAATTTTGCAAGATTTGTGTTTCTCTAGCGCTGGCAAAATATCTTTCGAGGCCAGACACGGATTTTACGAGGACAAGAGCACAACTAATTGCAGCTGGGATTGTTTTGTTTCCTGCCATGCTAACGATAATGCAAAGCGAGACCGGATTAGCTCTTGTCTATTTTTCATTTTTTATAGTCATGTACCGGGAAGGTTTGCCGTCAACTATCCTCGTGATTGGTTTTTCCTTAGCAGGCTTAGTAGTAGCAACCCTGCTTGTGGAAAAGAATACACTAGCCTTAATTCTTACTGCCATCGCGGTGCTGTTTATTTATTTTCTGGGTCGGCAGGCCAGGCGGCGACAATATCTTGTCTTCAACGTTATTCTATTGTGGCTGGTGTGTGTGGGCGTGCAAAGATTCGGAGTCCCTTTTGCTTTCAAACATGTATTGAAATTATACCAGGTTGAACGTATCTATAGCACCGTCGGTAAGGAAGTACCAACAGAATATGTAAGGGCTCGTGAAACGGAACTTACTATTCAGACGGGCAAGAAAAAAGATCCTGACTACAATGTGAAGCAATCAAAAATAGCAATTGGCAGCGGAGGCCTTACAGGCAAAGGATTACTGAGGAGCACACAAACGCGTTATGGTTTTGTTCCCGAGCAAAGAACTGATTTTATCTTTGATACAATTGGTGAAGGCTTCGGTTTTGTCGGAAGTATTCTTTTACTCGCTGTATACCTGCTACTCCTTTTTAGAATTGTTACGATGGCTGAAAGACAACGAAGTGTCTTTAGTCGCTGTTACGCTTACGGAGTGGCTGCGGTATTTTTTTTCCACCTGGTGATTAACGTGGGCATGACCGTGGGCCTTGCACCTGTTATTGGGATTCCATTGCCGTTCATAAGCTATGGAGGAACTTCTTTGCTAACTTTTACCATTTTACTTTTTATTCTCATTCGCCTTGATGCCGACAGGCAAATGGTGCTGAGGTAAAATCATAACAAGCAAATCTCACGATAGTATATTGCACTTTTGGATTTATGAAAATCATTCCTATTAGCGAAGGCACCTTTACAGTTGACAAAACCAAACTTTTTGTCGAGTTCAATGAGGAAGAACATCAGTTGCAAAATAGACCAAGCGGCAGCTTATTGGTCGAAATACAGCCCTTCGTAATTATTACTTCAAATGATATTCTACTTCTTGATACTGGACTCGGGTTTAAAAAAAACGGCTCCCTGCAACTGCACCAAAATTTAGAAGCTAATGGCATTCATCCTTCTGACGTAACAAAGGTTTTGTTGACGCACCTACATAAAGACCATGCCGGTGGTATCAGCATCGAGAATTCAGATGGTCATGGACGTCGGCTAAGTTTTGCCAACGCTAAATTTTATGTGCAGGAGCGAGAATTGAACTTTGCTTTGGAAAAAGGTTTCCCTTCATTTGTCACCGAGGAATTGGAAGTATTGAAACAATCGTCACAGGTTCTTTTACTCAATGATGATAAAGGGTTTATTGACGATTTTATATCGTATGAAGTGACTGGTGCTCATTCACCTTTCCATCAGGTATTCCGAATAAAGGATCTGGGGAAGTCAATTTTTTTTGGTGGAGATGATGCTCCTCAATTACAGCAAATGAAACATCGGTTTATCGCCAAGTATGATTATGATGGAAAAAAAGCAATGGAGTTAAGAAAAGTTTGGTGGCGAAAGGGACAAGATGAAAAATGGATATTCCTGTTTTATCATGATGTGAAAAATCCTGTCTGGAAATTTAATGATGCTACATAAACAAAAGGCCCGCTCTGGAAAGAGCCGGCCGTTGCTAACCTATGAAAAACACCAGGTTCAAAGATATAAGAAAATATCTTTATTGCAACAGCGACCGGTTTCTTTGAATGCCTTTTTCTCCCAGGCGATCCTTGCGGGTTTCTAAGATCTGAATAGCTTTCCTTCGAAATTCGTCTTCATATACAAAAACTTTATTGGCTCTGGGCTCGTCCATGATCTGCCTGAATTCATTGCGATACCGAATGCGGAGGTCAATTATTTTTTGCTTAAAAACAAGAACATCAGTCCTGTTTTCACGATGAATTTGTCGGAATTCCTGGAAGTATTTTAAGAAAACAGGAGTAAATTTCTCCGCTTCGTTTCTCGAGAGGCCGAGCCTGTCTCTAATATACTCGCTCATTCTATCCCTTATTTTACCTGCTTTGTCATCGCTTCCTTCATCCTGCGCATAGGCAGCAATGCCAGTAAAAAATAAAATCAATATGATAACGTACTTTTTCATTTCTTAAAAACTAATTGGCCATCATCACATCTTCAATGTCCTTCGATTGCTCACTAAATTCCTGAAGCTCATCGATAGGTATGTCCCGTAACAACAGCTGCACATCGTCAGTTTTCATGGCTCTATGATTGCTGGCCAGTTCTTTTTCGTTTAAGCCGGCATCCATAAAGTCTATCAGGTTTTCGGTGCTCTTAATATCCTCAATCTTCTTCACTTCCTTTTCAAATTTGGCCAGGGGTGCTCTACCAGGAGTGTCGGTTGGCTTGTTATTATTGTTGTAAACCATCAGTCCTGCCAATAAAATAACCCCGGTAACAACCGCCGCCGCAGCGTACTTAAGCCACTTGCGGCTGGCAATTGAGAAAACCTTGGTTTTGAGTTCCTTTGTTTCGACATGCATCCTAAGATTTTCAAAATATCCGTCGGGTACGGAGTAAACGGGCCTTTTATTTAAGCTATTTAGCAATGGTGAAATAGATTCTAATTCTTCCTTGCTGGTTTGATAATCGGGATGATTACGGATAACTTCCATGATTTTTTCTTCCAATCCCTCAAAATATCCTGTCGGAACTGCAAAAGGAGTAGTCTTAGGCAAGGTTTCCAGCCAAATAATGCTTTGAAGCTGTTCGGCAAAACCTTCAAAATATCCTCCCGGAACGGAATAAACATTTTTCCCGGCCAAATCTGCCAAACTGCTATCTAAGTTGTTGAGTTCTTGTATGATATCCTTCTTTGCCATTTTATCGTATGTGAGACGCTATCCAGACTGTAAAGTTTAATGATTTTTAATGTAATCTTCAATTTTTTTGACCGCATGATGATAACTGGCCTTTAGGGCCCCCTCACTGGTATCCAGCACGCGGCTCATTTCTTCATAAGGCATTTCGTCATAATATCTTAGGTTAAAGACTATCTTTTGCTTTTCCGGCAGTTGCTGGATCGCCAATTGAAGTTTCCATTCCAGGCGATTGGCGTCAAAGTGGCTATCTGCTCTGACTTTGTTGCTCAGACCGGAGTCGAATTCATCTAATGAAACAGACATCCTTTTTTTCTGCTGTTCGATATAAGTCAGGCATTCGTTTGTGGCAATGCGGTAAAGCCAGGTGTATAGCTGGCTGTCTTCCCTAAAGTTTCCCAGACCATTCCAGACCCGAAGAAAAACATTTTGCAGAACATCGTTTGCATCTTCATGGTCAATAACCATGCGTCGCACATGCCAATATAATTTTTCCTGGTATTTTTTTATGATAGCCGTAAATGCCCTTTCCTTGGTTACGGGATTGCGGAATTGAACAAGCAATTCAGTATCACTTACGGCGGTCAAAGACATGCTATTGGTTTAATAGGTTTAGAATATTGGCTTTGTTGGTTGTTTGTTTTTGAATTCTTAATTCTGGGCGTCGAACTCATTAAACTCTGAAAGTTTTCACGGGTATTTCCCTTCAATATTATAATCAATGGTTAAAAATAAAAAAGCAGTTTCAATTTTTAAACGAAGCTCTCAAATTCTTAATAACATGTATTGCCCATTTTTTCCCCTATTATTTTCATACAAAAAATCGTTGTGAAAATGCCGATGTTTTCTATCGGTGTATATTTGAAAAAAATTGCCGTTTAAAAGATCATTTTTTTAAAACAAATTGTGAGATATGGAACAGTTTAATGAAATACAGCAAAAAGCCAAATTGATCCGTAAGTGGGCGCTGATTTCAACCACCGAAGCAGGATCAGGCCATCCTACTTCGTGCTTGTCGGCCGCTGATCTTACCGCCGTTCTTTTCGACAAATATTTTAGCTATGATCTTGCCAATCCACTAAATCTTTATAACGATCGTTTTGTTCTTTCAAAGGGTCATGCTGCGCCGCTTCTCTACACCTTGTTTGGTATGGCAGGGGCATACCCTCTTGAAGAGCTGAAAACATTGAGGAAATTTGGTAGCCGCTTTGAAGGTCATCCTGTTCCCAAATTTGCGTACACTGAAGCTGCCACGGGTTCGCTGGGACAGGGCCTGTCAGTGGGTGCTGGGCTTGCCTGGCTTGCAAAACGTGAAAATCTTCCCTACAAGACTTTTGTCTTAACAGGCGATGGAGAATTAGCGGAAGGGCAAGTTTGGGAGGCCGCAAACTTTGCAGCGCATGAAAATCTTGATAATCTCGTTGCTATTCTTGATATCAATCGGCTCGCCCAAAGCCAGGAAACCATGTTTGGACACGATATTGAAAAATATGTCAATCGCTTTCAATCGTTCGGTTTTGAAGTGATAGCTATCGATGGGCATGACCTGGCCCAGATTGACAAAGCTTTCGATTCGGCTACCAAAAATGCGAATGGCAAACCGCACGCGATCATTGCCAAAACATTTAAGGGTAAAGGAATTTCTTTTTTGGAGAATAAAGATGGCTGGCATGGTAAACCACTAAAGAAAGATGAATTGCAGAAAGCGCTGGCAGAACTCGGCGATGTGGATGACAACTTAAAATTCAAACTTAAAAAGGCTGGTCAAACAAAATTGCCGCCAAATGCATTTGAAGAAATTAAGGTTGACTTGTCGTTTGACAAAAACAAAGAGTATGCAACACGCGAAGTTTTCGGTGATGTGCTGGTGAAGCTTGGAGAAAAAAATAAAGAAATTTATGTACTCGATGCCGATGTAAAGAACTCGACGTTCACGGAAACTTTTCAAAAGGTATTTGCCAATCGTTTTGGCGAATGTTATATCGCAGAGCAAAACATGGTTTCTGTTGCCGCAGGATTGTCGAGGTTAGGAAAAATTCCGTTTGTTGCCACCTTTGCTGCATTTTTTACAAGGGCCGCTGATCAAATCAGAATGGCACGAGTTTCGGAAGCGAGCATAAAATTCGTCGGTTCTCATGTCGGTGTTTCTATTGGAGAGGATGGTCCTTCGCAAATGGGTCTTGAAGACATTGCTTTATTTGGGGCCATACCGGATGCCGTGATTTTGCAACCTTCGGATGCTGTTTCCACTTCTAAATTAGTGCCGCACATGGTGGCTCACAAAGGATTTTCATATATGCGAACCCTTCGTTCGAAAACTGCAGTGCTATATAATGATGCAGACGAGTTTCCGATCGGCGGTTCAAAGATTTTAATGCAATCTGACAATGACGAGCTAACCATTGCAGCAACGGGCATTACTGTATCTGAGGCAATCAAAGCCTCCGACGAACTAAAAAAGGAAGGCATAAATGTCCGGGTGGTCGATTGTTATTCTATCAGTCCTATCGACAAGGATACTCTTACCAGGTGCCTGCGCGAAACAAAGAGAAAAATTCTGATCACTGTTGAAGATCATTACGAACATGGAGGCATGGGTGATTTTGCAGCTACGGCAGTTGCGGGCGTAAATGGACGAGTTATCAAAATGGCCGTAACAAAAATATCCCAGTCGGGAACTAAAGATCAACTGCTTGATGATGCAGGCATCAGCGCATCCCATATAGTTGCCACGGCGAAGCAAATGGTTGGAGAATTGGCCGTAGAGATGAGTTGAAAGTAGTGGCTGACGTGACCTTTAATTCAGTTCCTTCGGCTGGCTGGTAAAAATTTTATCGTCAGCTCTTAATCTTTGCTCCCATTTCCATGCGGTAGACATCATATCATCCAGGGAATATTTCGGCTCCCACCCTAATACTTTTTTGGCAAGATCATTATTTGCATAGATCGCAACAATGTCTCCCGGTCTTCTCGGCCCAATGTCATAATTCAATTTAATGCCACTCACTTTTTCAAAGGAATGAATGGCTTCCAGGACTGTTACGCCGTTGCCGGTTCCTAAATTAAAAACTTCGCATAGCAGATCTGTTTTTCCGTTTTGGAAATATTTTATCGAAAGGGTGTGAGCATGGGCTATATCGCAAACGTGAATGAAATCCCGGAGGCAGCTTCCGTCGCGGGTGGGATAATCATTACCATGGACAAACATTTTCTTTATTTTGCCAATGGCTGTTTGAGTGATGGCAGGTACAAGGTTTTCCGGTTTCCCTATCGGTAATTCTCCGATTAAACCAGACGGATGTGCACCGACCGGGTTGAAGTAGCGCAGCAAAATACACTGCGTGCCTGAGGCTTTTGCAAATTCATTGACGATCTGCTCGCCCATTTGTTTTGTGTAACCATAAGGAGATGCGGCCGGTTTAGGCATCGTTGTTTCCGTTACCGGAATCTCATCCGGATTGCCATACACAGTGCATGAGGACGAAAAAACAAACCAGGGAATATTAAACTCCTGCACACATTTCAATACATTCATCAGCGAGAGAAGATTGTTCTCAAAATAGATCAAAGGCTTTTCAACCGATTCACCAACCGACTTGTATGCGGCAAAGTGAATGATCCCCTCAACGTCTTCATTTTCCTGGAATATTGCAAACGTGTCATCAAAATTGCAGAGGTCGACCTTATAGTTTTTCATTTTTTTCCCTGTGATTTTTTCTACCCTTTCTAAGATTATCGGATTTGATCGTTTATTATTATCAACGGAAATGACTTCGTAACCATTTTCAACAAGGTCAACCAACGTATGTGTTCCAATATAACCACATCCACCTGTGACCAATATCTTAGCCATGCTTTTAATTTTAATTACCGCAAAAGTCAGGAAAAACTTTTAAAGGAATAAACGAACCACGGAATATACTCCGGCGGCTAACAAACCACTTACGGGTATAGTCAATATCCAGGCCCATAATAGATTTACTGTAACGCCCCACCGTACAGCTGATAAGCGTTTGGTGGCGCCCACACCAATTATGGCACCGGTTATGGTGTGCGTAGTGCTAACAGGAATTTTTAAATTCTCTGTCCCGAACAATGTGATAGCACCCGCGGTCTCTGCTGCTACTCCCTCAAATGGCGTCACCTTGGTTATTCTTGTTCCCATGGTTTTAATGATCCTCCACCCGCCGCTCATTGTTCCCACGGCTATCGCAGTGTAACAGGCAAGCGGAACCCAGATCGGCATCTGCTCAAACTTTTGAATAGTGCCATTAGCAATTAAAGCCGCGGTAATTATACCCATTACTTTTTGGGCATCATTACCTCCATGTCCTATGCTGAATGTAGCTGATGAAACCAGTTGCAATCTTTTGAACCATTTGTTGGCCCTATTCGCGTTCAGCTTAGTTAGATAAAGGGTAAAGATGGCAATAGTAATTAGAATCAATCCAAGCAAGATCCATTTAAAGTTTTTTGAATAGAAAATCAATTTTAAGATATAAGATTCGTAGTGCGATTTTAATTTGGCCGGATCATACTCGAGGACGAAATGCAGGAAAACAATTACGGCTGCAATTACGGCTACCGAAAGCAATTTGGGGCCGATCCCTTTTCGAAAGGCATGAATGAACCATAAAGAAATGATGAAGGCCATGATCATCCCCACCAACGGCGCCAGCAATATGAAACTTGCCGTTTTGATCACAGGGTCAGCTTCGATAGCGGTAAAAGTGCCCGCGTGGGCAATGCCGGCGCCTGCAAACCCTCCGATCAAAGTATGAGATGAAGACGAAGGAATACCAAACCACCATGTTAATAAGTTCCATCCAATGGCAGCGATCAAGCCAGCAAACACAACCTGCAAAGTGATGAATTCACTTTTTACTGTTTTTGAAATGGTGTTGGCAACATTATGGTCTTTGAAAATAAAAAAAGCTACGAAGTTGAACAAGGCCGCCCAGAGTACGGCCTGGAAAGGAGTGAGGACCTTTGTAGAAACGACGGTAGCGATCGAGTTGGCTGCATCGTGGAATCCATTTATGTAATCGAAAATTAAAGCCAGGATAATAATAACAATTAAAAAACTCATGGAGATTTTATTTGCGGATTTGCCTGTCTGTGAACCTATGGATTGCGATAAACATCAAGCAACACGTCGGCGGTTTGCTGATTCGCATATTTACTACGCGTATTTGATAATGATTGATTCTATTACGTTGCTTGCATCTTCACATTTATCGGTAACAATTTCCATTGCCTGGTAGATCTCTCTTTTTTTAATTACTTCCTTGGCATCAGCTTCAGTGGCAAATAATCTCTCAATACTCATGTCAAAAACGTCATCCGCCTGGTTTTCGATGCTGTTAATCTTTACCAACGCCTCGGTCATTTGCCTCATTTTTTTCATATCTCTCAATTCCCCGACGGCAATTTTTACCTGCATAGCGCTTTGCTCAATCATGTCTGCCAATTTTTGGAGACCAGTATCATTTGGATTGATGCGGTAGAAATTTATTTTTTTTGCGGAAGCATAAATATAATCTGCTATGTCGTCTAAAGCCGAGGCCAGATAGTGAATATCCTCACGGTCAAAAGGAGTAATAAAGTTGCGGCCCAGCTCAGTAAATATTTTATGCGTTAGTTCGTCATTGTCATGTTCAATATCTTCCAGTTGGCCTATCAAGGAAGCTCTTTTATCAAAATCCGGTTCTTCAATTACAAGCTTAAGCTTAGTCCCCATAATAGCTACGTTATCAGCTACTTTTTCAAACAAATCATAAAATACCTTGCTTTTCGGTAAGAATATCTTCATGAAGGAGTTAATAGCCATAACCTTGGATTTTTGAAGTTTTGCGAAGTTACCCGCTTAGAATTACCCTGCAGGTTCATAAGCAGAATTAATAATTAATTAATATAGAAATAATGATTAGCTAATCAGAAGGTAACAAATTTTTCATACGCCAAATCCCATTACTTTGCAATTTCTTATAAACCCTGCAGGAAAATGAGATTATTATTAAAAAGACTGTCTCTGTTCTTATTTTTTTTGCTGTTTTTATTCTCCGCGTACTGCCAACGGTATCTTTCTGACCTTGATTCGTCATTGTTATACTTGAAAGATACAGTTCGCCCTTTTCTAAAGCGTTTTGAAAATCTTCAATTCTCAGGATACATTCAACCGCAATTTCAGCTTGCAGATACGGAAGGAGCCAAATCATATGACGGAGGTGATTTTTCCACTTTTTCCAGGAGCAGGTTTATGTTAAGGCGCGCCAGGATTAAACTCGATTATCTTTTAAGGACTGAGGACAATTATCCTAAAGCTTTATTCACTTTCCAGGTTGACGCAACGGAAAGGGGAGTAAATGTGAGAGATATGTTCATGCGCTTATATGAAACCAAATGGCACAATTTTTCATTTACTGCCGGATTGTTTGCAAGGCCATTTGGCTATGAAGTAAATCTCTCCTCGGCATACCGCGAAACACCGGAACGTGGAAGAATGTCTCAAATATTAATGCCTACCGAAAGAGATCTTGGAGCCATGTTTACTTACGAGGATATACGACGAGAGGCAAAAAATAAGTTTATAAAATTTGATGCGGGTTTATTTAATGGACAGGGATTGTCTGGTACCACGGATTTCGACAGTCACAAAGATTTGATCAGCAGGCTAACCATTAAGTCCATTCCTGCAGGCAAATTTTTATTCAGTGGGGGTTTATCATTATTATATGGTGGCTGGCGACAGGGTACAAAATATGTGTATGAAATGGGAACTGCAAACGGCGACAAAACATTCATGGTGGATTCTTCTTTAAACAACGTAGGAAAAATTTCACCCCGGCATTATTATGGAGCTGATGTGCAGATTATTTTAAAACATGCATGGGGACAGACGGAATGGAGAGCAGAATATTGGAGGGGCCAGCAACCCGGCACAGCAAACAGCACAACGAATCCTGGGACTTTACCAACTGTACCAACTTATCGCAGGCAGTTTGATGGAGCATTTTTTTATTTTCTTCAAAATATCATCAATAATAAAAACCAGTTGTTGGTGAAATACGACTGGTATGATCCGAACACAAAAGTTTCAAAAAACGAAATAGGAAAAGCGAACACGAATCTTACCATCGCCGATGTTAAATATTCAACGTTGGGACTCGGTTATGCTTATTATTTTAACGATCATATCAAACTGATCCTATATTATGAGTTTGTAAAAAATGAGGCAACACAATTGGTAAATTATTCATCAGATCAGAAAGACAATGTTTTCACCTGCCGTATGCAGTTTAGATTCTAATTTGTTCATATTCTGGTAACATTGTGGTCATCATTCCTTAACCTCGCAGTAACACAGGGGTAATGTGAGCAGTATTCCTTTGCTGAAAATTACCCTGCTATGCGCATTACTCTAAGGCAACTAACTGTATTATTCATCTTGGTTTTTTTATCCATAAATCTTTTTTCACAGGAAACGACGGCCACGCTGAGTGGAACTGTTTCTGATGCGAAAGGAGAAACGGTGAGTGGAGCAACTGTTTCGGTGACTCACGTACCGACAGGTTACCATAACACTTCGCTAACTAACACTAAGGGATTATTTGTAATTCCCAATCTCAAACCCGGTGGACCCTATACCGTTATCATTTCATTTGTGGGCGCAGAAGAACAAAAATTTGAAAACATAAATCTCGTACTTGGTAATAATCCCGATCTGAATGTTGTTTTGAAGAACACGGAGAAAAATCTTGAAGAGGTGATAGTAAATGCAACAGGCCGCCGCACCATTGGGGGTTTATCTATCAGCCGTCAGCAAATGAATACTTTGCCTACAATTGGCAGAAGCATTAATGATTTTACAAGATTGACGCCTCAGTCAAATAACAACTCATTTGCAGGTACGAATTTTCGTTATAACAACCTTACTATTGACGGCACTATAAATAATGATGCCTTTGGCTTCAGTAACTCAGTGGGTGGTGTAAGCGGGGGAGGTCAGGTTGGCGCTGCAGGTGCAGGAACGAGAACAAATCCCTACAGTCTCGATGTAATCCAGGAAGTCCAGGTTCAATTAGCTCCGTACGACGTGAAACTTGGTAATTTTACCGGTGGAAGTGTGAATGCAATTACGAAAAGTGGTACGAATGATTTCCACGGTTCAATTTATGGTTATGGACGCAACCAGGCATTCGTGGGAAAGAGTGTGGATGGCAGAAAAACGAAAACAGGTTCAGCATTTCATGACTACCAATACGGCGCCACACTTGACGGTCCCATTGTAAAAAATAAAGCATTCTTTATTGTGAATTTTGAACAGACCCGGCGCCAGGAGCCTTCATTTTATAATGTGGGAGATCCCGGTGCGGCGATGACCGCAGCCGAAGGCGCACAGATCGTTAACCAGCTAAAAACAAAATATAATTATGATCCTGGAAGCTACTTGGGCGCCTATGAAATATTTACCAAAAGCGATAAACTTTTTGGCAGATTAGATTTTAAATTGAACGACAAAAATACCTTTACTCTCCGCAGTATTTACACAAATGGAAGCGGCAACAACCTAGAAAGGTCTTCAACAAATTTTCAGTTTGGTTCGACTGATTTTACGCAATTCACAAAGAACTTCAATATTACTGCTGAATTAAAAACAAAAATCACAAATAACCTGAACAATCTTTTCAACATTAGTTACATCAAGGTTCATGAATATAGAGATTTTCCAGAACCGCTTGCTCCATACATAGACATAGATAATGGAAGAATTACCTTGGGAACATGGAGGGAAGCTTCTATTTATAATTTAAAACAGCAAACTTTTGAAATCAGTGATAATGTAACCCTCAATAAGGGGATAAATAAATTTACGTTTGGTACGCACAACGAGTTTTATGATCTTACTTACGGATTTATTAATTCATGGAACGGACGTTGGGAATATTCAAGAGGGTTGAATAGTTTTTTAGCTGACAATCCTTCCAGAATTCGTGGGGCTTTTACACTGGATCCTAAGTTACCCAATGACAGGAATACAATCTATAACGATCCGCCTAACCCGTTTTCAATTGGTTTATTAAGCGCCTATGCGCAGGACGAAATTACTATAAGCAGAAAATTCAAAGTTTCACCAGGATTAAGATTTGATTATTCGTATGTGGGTAAGCAGCCCTATTTTGATCCGGCTATTTCTAAAACAAATGTAAGTCCTCATTACGTTTCGCCTGATCCTACTTACACAAATACGCCATTCGATGAACTTACCGGTAAACTGCCTTCAAGAGTAACTGTATCGCCAAGACTTGGATTTAATTTTGATGTAAGCGGTAATCAGAAAGTTATTATCCGCGGGGGTACCGGAGTATTTACGGGCCGTGTGCCTTTTGCCTGGTATGGATACGCATACACACTGAATGGTGGAACTTATGGGAATATAGATTGGAACAATATTTCAGCATCACAAACGGTACCTCTTGCGATTAACCCGTTATATTTAAAAGATACCGTAACAAAATACTCGGCTCAGTATAACGCGGGTAATAAAGCAAACACACACGAAAAAGATATTTTCGATAATAACTTCAAGCTTCCTACAATCTGGAGAAGCAATTTAGCTGCAGATTTTAAATTCGGAAAAGGCTACAAGATCACATTAGATGCCATGTACACAAAAACCATCTGGGATGTGAAATACGAACAAATAAATCTCAAGGATTCTGTTCAGTATTTTTCAACAGGACCTACTCAGACTCCTGTTTATGTTGGCGGCAAATATAATAGCGTGTTCTCAAATGTTTATTTCCTGACTAATACTAAAGAAGGCTATCGTTATAATTTAACTGCCCAAATTTCAAAAACAGGAAACAATAAAACTCTTAGAGGCAGCCATTCAATAAATCTTAACTGGAGTTTAGCCTATACTTATGGCATGAGCAAGGATGTCACCAATGGCATACGCAATTCTTGGGAAAGCAGTTATAATGTGAATCCGACAATTATTCCGAGTAATTCGGCTTTGGCATTTTCTAATTTCGATCTTCGTCATCGCATCGTAGGAAGCATAGGTAGCACATTAACCTGGAATCAATCAAATGCCACTTCACTTTCTTTCTTTTATGCAGGTCAGTCGGGCAATCCTTACAGTATTATTTACCAGTCAGCACCCTTCGGCAGTGGCTCCAATGCTCCCCTACCTTATATTCCGAAAAATCAGTCTGATATTAATTTAGCTGATAAAAAAGACGCAAACGGCAATATTACTTACAGTGCATCACAGCAGTGGTCAGACCTGAATAATTTGATTGACGGCGACAAATATTTAAAAACGAGGAGGGGCCAGTATGCGGAAAGAAATGGTTTACGTACAACCTGGGTGAATGATCTTGATATGAAACTGATGCACGAATTCAAATTAAGCAAAACAGATAAAAGCAAATCATTACAAATTAGCTTCGATGTTTTCAATTTGCTAAACTTGTTGAGCAATAGTTGGGGACATGTAACCTTTGTAACAAATCTTAATAATTATACAGTAAACTTTTTACAATTCGTAAAAGATGCCAATGGCAAAAATCCTGGCTCACCCGCGAGCGGCTACATGCCTACTTTCAACTTTGTAAAACCAACGGGTATAGGAGATCATTATTATACTCTTGATCCAATTAACTCACGCTGGCAAGGACAATTAGGAGTAAAATTCAATTTCTAAAATATCACCCTGCGAAATCATATGGAGATTGTGAAAGCAGTCTCCTTTTTTATTAACACTGAAATAATCTTGCTGTAATGACTAATTAACAATAATCCATTCACTATCGCGAATAGGTCTTATTCTCCTTTATGAAACTTATTCACGCACAATTCTTGCAGGATTTCACAAGACTCACGCCTTCATCTAGCTTGCGATCCAATTTTTAGTAGTTGTCACTTCAGGTGACGGTTTTTTTTGCAAAAGAAAGATCATTTAATAGCAAGATAATTTTGGTGTAATAGTTCCTTAACAATAAGAGCACATCTTGCAGACAGTTCTTATTTTTCCTTCGCAGAATTTGCTCCTTCGCTCATTTGAGCCATGGGTTATGAGTAGATTTCTCATGCAGTTTTCTCCGGCCCGCTGTTTATCCAAATGGCGGGCCGGTCCTTTATCATAGGAAAGTATTCTAATCTACTTCCCGCCTCTGCAATAAAACTCAGTTAAACGATCGTGAACGCCGGGACTTTATTACGTCCCGTCTGGCGCGACCACCTACATTTATTTCGGATTTGAAGCTATCAGTTTATTTGTGCTTTGTTTTTAGCATTGTGATTGGCTTATCTTGCCAAATCTTAAGCACCGACATGGTCATTGAGATTTATTAGTGAGCCGGTGCTTTTTTTCAAACTCTTTAACACCTGTTGCCTCATGATGTCATTAAATGAAATCCGCAGACGACTTTTCAAGGGAGATATAACCATCCTGTTTCGATTGTTCGGAAAAGATGAAAAAACAATTCAACCATCCGAAGTGGCCCAGATCTTCTTGAATTTGCCTGCATCATCGGCAGTGAAAGCTTTTCAATCTTTTCCTGAAAAGAATAGGATCATCGTGTTCCCGTATCTGGACGATCTGGTAAAAAAGCAAATTATTCATGATATTCCGAAACCAGATGCCTCTAAAATTTTAAACAATCTCAGTTCAGATGATCTCATGATATTCCTTACTAAATTAAAAGGCATAGAGCTTTCTGAGATCCTTGAATATCTGAATGAAAAAAATAAAAAAGTCGCACATAATCTTCTGGGCTATCCAAGGGAAAGTGTTGCCAGGCTTATAAATACAGAGTTCGTAACAATAAAAAAAGAAATGAGCATTGAAGACGCGATGGATCACTTGCGAAAATATCACCAGGATTCTGAGACTGCCAATGTCATTTACGTGGTGGACAACGAAGGTAAGTTGATCGATGATGTGCCTATCAGGAGACTGGTATTGAATGAACCCGCAAAAAAAGTGGAGGACATCATGGATGGATTTTATGTGAAGCTGAATCTGAATGATAGCAAGGAAACAGCCGTGGATG
>VBAQ01000278.1 GCA_005883765.1 Bacteroidota bacterium | reverse complement strand
GCAGGTGTGTCCTTACATAAAACGGTCGTCTTTCCGAGGTACAGATCTCCGTAATGAATCAGGAAATCGACGACCGCGGGATCTGTGGCCGGAGTTGGGATGACCTCAAGTAATCTTAGGTACCGAGGCGGATTGAAAAAATGTGTTCCACAAAAATTCTTTTTAAAATCTTCGCTCCTCCCTTCACTAAGCATGTGGATGGGAATGCCTGACGTATTAGAGGTGATCAAGGTTCCGGGCTGGCGAAACTGTTCCACTTTTTCATAAACCGATCTTTTGATATCGAGTCTTTCCACCACCACTTCAATGATCCAGTCACACCTGGCAATGTCTTTCATGTTATCGTCAAAATTGCCCGTTGAAATTTTCTTCACCACATCTTTGTCATAGACAGGAGAGGGGTTCGATTTGAGCGCAGCCTGCAGGGAATCGTTGACAATTTTATTCCTGGCTTTTGCGTCCCTGCTTTCCGCAGCTTCTTTCGGCACAATGTCCAATAATAAAACCTGGACTCCTATTCCTGCAAAATGGCAGGCAATTCTTGAACCCATTACCCCACTTCCCAGAACGGCAACTTTTCTAATTGTTCTTTTCATAGTCATTTTGTCTCACTCATTTCACAGATCAACACAGATTTCTTAATTAATTACTCTTAGAATACTTTCTTTGTCTTTTAATGAGGCTACATTAAAGTTTACAAGAATTCCAAGCTTTAAAATCCATCAGTGAAAATCTGAGAAATCTGTGAGAAATATAGTTAGTTATGCAACTAATTTGAAATCGAAGATAAATCAAAAACCAAAATCCAAAAGTTCAAAAAAAACCCCCGCTAGGGGGTCATGATCAATTTATTTTTTTGCAGGTGGTGGGGGTGGCGGCGGACCCATTTTGGGTGGCTTCTGCTCATATTGATACACTAAGTCGGCTTTTCCATCCTTATTAAATCTCCATGTTTCCTGAAGTTCTTTGACAGTCCTTTTTCCTTTTGCATCGGTCGAAATTTCCCTTGACCAGATCAACACCCAGTCTTCATTTCTATCTTTGCTCCTGAGCGGTAACCAGGCATGAACGGAGTCAACCACACTGCCCATCTGGCTTCTCATCTGTTTTGCGACGGTAAAAAAGCTGTCGCGGCTGCCCGCGAACATAGTGCCGTCAGAAAAAACCATCGTGTCGGATTCAGCAAATGAATTTTTTGAATTATCAAGAGTATTGTTATCCCAATCTTTATAAAGTTGAAGCAGGGTCATGGCATTTTGAGTGCTGCCAATTTCAAAGTTGTGCGAATAATCCGCCGTGTATGGATAATTTGTAGTATCCATTTGTGTCGAGTCACTGCCCGATTTCATGGATTCAACCTTTGCAGGTTCGTTGGAATTACAAGCCGCAAATACAGCGACCGAAGCTAAGACCAGAAATTTTTTCATAATAGTTGATTTATTTTGATTGAAAGTTTAAAAGAACGAGGCGCTTCCAGGGCCGGGAATTCAACAAGGGCACCCAAGATAGCAAAATTTCGAAGATCAGCTGACACCTGCACCGGGATTAATGATTTCCTCAGGTTTGATCAGATGAAGTTTTCCCTTTTCGTCTTCGGCAGACAGGATCATTCCATTACTTTCAATCCCTCTTAATTTTCGCGGAGCAAGATTCGCAACCACAACCACTTGTCTTCCCAACAGCTCGTCAGGATTGAAATGTAATGCAATGCCCGATACGATTGTTCTTTTTTCAAAACCAAGATCAACTTGCAATTTTAAAAGCTTGTCTGCTTTTTCCACTTTTTCAGCCGCTACGATCGTTCCGATCCTGAGATCAAGTTTTGAAAAATCATCAAATTGAATTTCTGGTTTCAAGTTTCCGGTTGCCAGTTTTGCCGAAGGTGCTGCTTCGGGCTCCTTACTGATAACTGGTAACTGGGAACCGGCATTTGGTTTAACTAAGCCGCTTTTTAATTTCTCAATTTGAGTAACTACCTCTTCATCTTCAATTTTCCTGAACAACAATTCAGGTGGCCTCAGGCTATAACCCACGCTCAACAATTTCAATTTGCCGGCATTTTCCCAGTCCAGCATTTTTTCTACGACTTTCATCATATGCAGCATCTTCCTTGATGTGAACGGCAGAAAAGGATTGACGAGGATTGCAAGGTTGGCGGTTAGTTGCAAACAGAGGTGAAGACAATTGTCAATTTGCTTTTGAGCGGCCTCCCCCAAACCCCCTCCGGTGGAGGGGGCTGTCGAAGGTTCTAATTTTTTAGCAACAATCCAGGGCTGTTTCTCCTGCAAATATTTATTTCCTGTCCTTGCCAGGTCTATTACTTCAAACAAGGCATCGCGGAACTTGAATTGTTCAAGTGCGTTTTCCACTTTCAATTTTGTCGCCTCGAATTCGGCAATTAAGGCCCGATCGATGCTATCCAAAATATCTTCATGAAGTTTGGGTACTTTGCCTGCGCACAATTTATGCATCAGCACAAATGTTCTGTTCACAAAATTTCCAAAAATGGCGACCAGTTCACTGTTATTTCTCTCCTGGAAATCTTTCCAGGTAAAATCATTATCCTTTGTTTCGGGAGCGTTGGCACAAAGAACATAACGAAGCACATCTTCACAACCGGGAAAATCTTTAAGGTACTCATGCACCCACACGGCCCAGTTACGGCTGGTAGAAATTTTATCACCCTCAATATTCAAAAATTCGTTGGCAGGGACATTATCCGGCAACACAAATCCTCCATGTGCCTTCAGCATCGCAGGGAAAATGATGCAATGGAAAACGATATTGTCTTTGCCAATAAAGTGGATCAGCCGCGTGTCTTCCTTGCACCAGTAATCGGCCCATCTGTTTGTCAGCTCCTTTGTAGCACTTATGTAACCGATCGGCGCATCAAACCATACATACAATACTTTTCCACCTCCCCCTTCGGGGGCAGGGGGGCTTGGAACTTTCACACCCCAATTGCTGTCCCTTGTCATGGCGCGGCTCTGCAAACCATTATCCAGCCAGCTTTTGCATTGGCCATAAACATTATTCTTCCATTCCTTGTGTCCCTCTAAGATCCATTCCTTCAGCCAGGACTCATAATTCTGTAATGGGAAATACCAATGCCTGGTTTTCTTTTTTATCGGTATGGCATCACTCAACGTGCTGCGCGGGTTTATCAACTGCTCGGGTGATAAAGAACTTCCGCATCGCTCGCATTGGTCGCCGTAAGCATTTTCATTTCCACAAACGGGACAAGTTCCAACAATATATCGATCGGCTAAGAACGTCTTTGCTTTCTCGTCATAATATTGTTCGGTTTCTTTTTCTTCAAACAACCCATCGTCATACATTTTTTTAAAAAATGCAGCCGCCGTCTCGTGATGAATTTTATTGGACGTGCGTGAATAAATGTCAAAGGAGATTCCCATTTTTTCAAAGCTCTCTTTGATCATCCCGTGGTATTTATCTACGATCTGTTGTGGGCTTACACCTTCCTTTAATGCACGAATCGTGATCGGCACTCCGTGCTCATCACTTCCGCAAACGAATTTTATATCCGTTTTTTTTGCCCGCTGGTATCGTACATAGATATCGGCGGGGATGTACACGCCTGCCATGTGACCAATATGATTGGGACCATTTGCGTAAGGCAATGCTGCGGTAACCAGGTATCGTTTAAAAGCCCCGACCCCTAAAGGGGGGTTCGGTAAATCACTATTTATGTTTGCCGTCGTACTATCCACGAGATAATTTTTATGTTACCAGCCTTCGCCTCTCTTAGCAAATTAACCTACTCTATGATTTCGAAATTCGCGGCGTCCTTTGCGCTACTCTGTGTTCTCTGCGTCGCTTAGAAAGGGACGCAAAGTTCGCGAAGAAGACGCAGAGTGCGCTAAGATGTCTTTCCTAATGTTCAGCCCCCTTATCGACGTTCTGCAAATAGTAACATCGTAAAGAAGTTTGCAAAAATACCCTCAATCAACTTCAACACCAAACTGGTAAATAATTTAAGCTACTAAGCAACAAAGGCACGAAGAAAAGAGAAAGCCTTCAAGAAATTTTGCAGGACTTAGTGTCTTGGCGGCTTTGTGGCGAAAATAATTGCCACACTGAATTTTAAAATAACTTTAAACAATGATTGCAACTCCACCATACTTAGAAAAGGGCGACGTGATTGGCATTGTTTGCCCTTCAGGATATATGCCTGTTGAAAAGGCTTCAGAATGCATCCGTGTGCTCAATGAAGAGTGGGGCTTCCAAACTAAAGTTGGAAAAACATTGGGCAATCAATTCAATTATTTTTCGGGAACGGATGAGGAAAGACTCAACGACTTTCAACAAATGCTGGATGATGATGCTGTCAAGGCTGTCCTCTGTGCAAGGGGAGGTTATGGACTGAGTCGCATCATTGATAAGATCAATTTTAAAAAATTCAAGAAACAATCGAAATGGATCATTGGCTTTAGCGATGTGACCGTTCTTCACTCGCATCTTTATTCAAACTACTACATTGCGTCGATTCACGCACCGATGGCAGCCGCTTTCAATGATGCGGGTTATATTAGTCGGTTTGTGCAATCGTTAAGAAATGCGCTCGAAGGAAAAAAACTCAGGTATTCGTGCGACCCTCATGAGTGCAATAAAAAAGGCGAGGCGATCGGTGAATTAGTGGGCGGCAATCTTGCGTTGCTGGCTCATTTGATCGGAACTGATTCAGATGTTAAAACAAGAGGTCGAATTTTATTCCTGGAAGATACCGGAGAATACCTGTACAATATTGATCGCATGATGTACCAGTTAAAACGCAGTGGGAAATTGTCAAAGCTTGCGGGGTTGATCATCGGGGGCTTTACGGATAATAAAGACACCGAACGACCTTTCGGACAAACGGCCTATGAAATTATTTATGATGTGGTGAAAGAATACGACTACCCTGTGTGCTTTGGCTTTCCCGTCAGCCACGAAAAGGAAAATTATGCGTTGAAAATAGGAGTGGGGTATAAGTTGAGAGTCGGAAAATCCAAAGTGAATTTAGAAGAGTGAGTAAGCCGTGTGTCGGCTACAATGCGGCAGCAAAATCTCATTCGTTTATACTAAATAATAAAGCCCACGACTTCGGTCGTGGGCTTAAGATTGATGAGGATGGTTCAGTAATGGCTATAATAATTTCTTATCCGCGAAATAAAGTTGCCATAAACGCTTTCTTTGATGGATTTGATAGTCTCGTCTTCTTTAGGAGGATCTTGTTTTGTTTTGTTCAACAATTTCTTATCGTCATCACTCAAGGCTCTTTCATCTCCGGTATAGGTGCTGTATTCGGTTGTCCACGTATGGCTGCCAATCACTTTATCATTTGACAATCCCAGGCCCACTTTATTACGGATGCTGATAGTCAGTATTCCCTCGGAGTAGATCGTCCTTTGAGTCGTGGCGATCGTTGCTTTTACTTTTCCATATTGTTGTACCACCGAATCGGGCTTGTAAACAATTTCTTTTGTCACCACATCTTTTGAAACTTCTTTTGTTGAGTAGTTGTCATTGATCTTTCCAAGAGTCAACTGGGTAAAGTGCATTTCAACATATTCATCAGGAATAATGTTCAGTCTCTGAGCATCTGCGGTGGAATAAAATTTTACAAAATCATTTCCTGCATTGTATTGAAGATTGCGTAGTATGTCAGTTTCATAGTTCTTCAGCTGGTAGTTGTACGAGCTATACCTTAAGCCATAATCATTGGCTGGGATGATCACTACCCTTGTAAGTGCGGCCTCATATGCTTCAGTTAGCATTTGCCCGATCATGGCATCTCCTGGTTTATAGCGCATGGCCGCCTGGAATTCCCGGTAGGCCGTTTTATAATTTTGCCTGTCATTGTAGCTCATCAATTGCACTCCTTTATTATAATGCACGTCTGCAGCTCGTGCTCCATAGTCCGTCAAATAGGATGAATAATCCGTAGGATGTATCGATGTAAATGCTGCGGGAGATCTGAATATGGTATTGTATAAGTTCTGCAAGGCAGCATACTCATTATAGATCCATTCTGATTTTAACTCGCTTTCACTTTCTGAGTACCTGCGAATTTGATTCTCGTGGTCAGTAACAGCATAGTGGTATGCATCCTTTGCAACGGCTTGCGATTTTGGATCATTTGGATCCTTTTGTAATTTCTTAACGGCTGTCTGCACTGCTTCATCATAATTGCCTTTTTGATAAAGCTTGTTGGCCGATTTGCAGCTTGACATCCAAATACACACAATGAGAAGGAGAACAGAGTAGATTTTTTTCATAAAGTTGTTTTTCTGTTTGACGATCAAATAAAGATGGTCAGCAAGATGCTTCCACTTAATTATATCATCATTAACAGTTTCGATAACGAAGCTTAAGGCGTATTATTATTCCAACCGTATTATTACTAAAGATTTCGCAGCGATCCTTAGGAGAATTACGGATTTCCTGACCTGGTTTGAGAAAAATGGTTTGTTTAAGACTTCAGTGATATTTAAGGATATCTCGAATAAAATTGTGGTACTCATCAAACTTTGGAAGATTATTATGTCCCCCATTTCGGATTCGAATGAGGGTGATCTTGTGCGGATTCAATTTTTGCAATGCCTCACTATGCCTGATGGGTATGAGCCGATCCCTGGTGCCGTGAATAATATAGGTATGACATTTCACGTCGCGGATCCATTTGTCCGTCCGCATGTGGTAGCGTAACACATAGCGTACCGGGAGGATAGGAAGAAAACGTTCAACGACCCTGGTAAAATTGTAATAAGGCGAATCAAGGATCAGGTAACGGGGCTCATTCTCTGATGCGATCTTTGTTGCAAAGCCGCTGCCCATGCTCCTGCCGTAAACGATAATATGGTGTTCGTTGTACTGTTTCAGGAGGTCTGTATAGACGAACTGCATATCGCTGAGCATTTCTTTCTCACTTCGCTTCCCCGTACTTTTTCCGAAGCCACGATAATCGACAAGCACCACATCATAGTTGTACCTGTAAAAATCACGGGCGTACTTTGCCCAGCCCTTTATGCTCCTCGTATTGCCATGAAAGTAAAGAATAAGACCAAGTGGTTGCTCACGGTAAAAATGCAAACCGTTGATCCGGACACCGGGCTCTATATCAAAAAATAATTCTTTAAATGGAATATCATACCTGAACCTGAAATCCTGTTTTAATTTTTCCGGTTTGAAAATAAATTTCTCCTGGAAAAAATAAGCAGCGGCCAAAAGTGCAAGAAAGCCGAAGATAATATACCAGATGAATGTGGGCAATGAGTTTTGGCATGTTTCATTGCAATATTATTGATTATTTATTATTGATTATTGGCTACACCCT
>VBAQ01000139.1 GCA_005883765.1 Bacteroidota bacterium | reverse complement strand
GATAGCCTCTCCATCAAAAACAACAAAGTATAAAGTGAAAGTGTCAGACGGCAATGGCTGCAGCGCCTATGGAGATCTAACGATCACCCTTCGGAATTCAATTTTGAAAGCAATCATTGAAGGTGCGGATATAGCTTGTCCCGGCGACGTCGTGCTATTTAAAGATACGAGCCTAGGAAAAATTACAAGCTGGTATTGGAATTTTGGAAACGGAAACACAAGCACATTAAAAAATCCGCCAGCCCAACGTTATCCGCCTTCGAATTCTTTTTTTCCTGTTAACCTGACTATTACAGATACCTCGGGTTGCGAGCAGAATACAAAAAAAATTATTCACTCAGTTAATAATTGTTTTATCGCAGTGCCAAACGCCTTTACACCTAACGGTGATGGATTGAATGATTTCCTCTATCCTCTCAATGCTTACAAAGCAACTAATCTTGAATTCAAAGTTTTCGATCGTTGGGGGCGCATGGTTTTTAAAACAAGCGAGTGGACAAAGAAATGGGATGGTACTGTAGCAGGCGTGCCGCAGCCCACAGGCGTCTACGTTTGGATGCTGAGGTATACTGATGCTGATCAAAAGCAGGTTTTCCTGAAGGGCATTTCTACTCTCATCCGATAAAAAAATTAGTCCCCTTTTGTTGTTATGCTGAACGAATGGCCTTCGATTTAATTTTTGAAAAGCCCGGTGAGAAATTCGTATGTTTTTTTGTGAATCCCCGGTGAAATGCTTTCACGATTTCCCGCTACGTTAAGAATGCTGATTCTGTTATGTTGAAGCCAGCTTTTTATATCTCTTCCTGGTTTTTCGTGGGAGAGATCAATGGCCAGCCAGGGTTTGTTGAATCGTTTGCACAACTCAATTGTAAGGCTTGTGCCACGGTCAGGCGTACCGAAGATCAATATGAATGTGCCATCACTCTGCTTAACATTGAGCTCTGTCCGTTCGGCGTAGTTATCCGTTTTTGTTTCCGTGAGCGGATATTTTTCCGGGATCGCTCCGTCTTCGCTTTTCCTTCCTTTGGGACAATAACCTCCGCAGGATATGCCGAGTTGCAAGGCTGCGTCTAGCGCGGCGCGGTCAACGCCGGATTGTCCACCAGAAATTATTTTTAGCATGTTCTGTAGAGAGAAACTAGCTGTGCTTTTATCTCATGGTAAAAGACGATTGATCGCCTCGTTGAATTGTTCTAATGAAAATGGCTTTTCAAAGAACATATCGGCTCCGTTCTCCAATGCCACGTCGCGGGCAGTACCGAAACCGGAAATCATAATGATCTTAACAGAGGGATGCTTTTTCTTGATGTAGCCGATAAAATCAACTCCGAATCCATCCGGAAGTTTATTGTCCAATATGACGACTGAAGGTTCTTGTTTCTGAAGATATTCACTGGCGGTCAAAAGACTGTTTACATAATCCAGCTGGATCTTTTTTTCACTGAGGATCATATCCAGCACTAAACCCATTTGACCCTCGTCTTCAACAACCAGGATCTTTTTTCCCGCTTTGCTTTTCACTCTTGCTGTCTTCGGCATAACGTTTTTTAGATTGATGATTATTGCTTCTTTGAATGCAGACTTAACTGCCCGGAGCAAAATTATTGCAAATTGTCTGCCCCAATTGCTTTTTTGCAAAAAGAAATTATTTCCTGAGCGCACGTTGGTGTCCCTTGGAATGGCGATAGGGAGGCCAACAATCGCCCCTGGTGTTTTTATAACTTATCTTTATCCAATCTTAAACGGACTGCCGTGGGAGTTATTCTTCAAGCCTTTTATTGGGATTGTCCCAAATTGGAAAACCAGGAGTTCAACTGGTGGAATTTCCTGAAAGAAAAAACGAAAATTATTGCCGGCGCGGGATTCACTGCCTTGTGGCTGCCCCCGGCGTGCAAGGCTGCCAATATTAATGGCATGTCCATGGGATATGATCCTTATGATTTTTATGACCTGGGGAGCATTGATCAAAAAGGTTCTGTCAAAACCTGGTATGGATCACAACAAGAATTAGAGGACCTTATAAGTGAAGCTCACACACACAACATGCAAGTGTATGCCGACATGGTGCTGAACCATACAAGTGGTGCCGATGAAGAAGAGATCAATGGACTCGATGGCAAGAAGAGATGGACAAAGTACAATCCCGGCAGCAAAAAATTTGCTCGTGACTGGACATGCTATCATCCTTCTGATTTTGAACGTATGGATAACCTGGTTTTTGAAGGCATGCCTGATCTCTGTCATCGTAATCCTTACATGTATTCGGAGATACTGGAATATGCAAGATGGTTGATAGAAGATATCGGCATGGATGGATTGCGATATGATTTCGTTAAGGGATATGGAACCTGGATCATCACGGCAATATTGGAAAGATTTTATCATAAAAATGGATCGAATACATTTTCGCCATTTGGAGTGGGTGAGTACTGGGGTGAAGACAAGTTTATTACGGAATGGTTGACAGAAACAAATTGTTACACCGACAACCCGGTTAGTGCATTTGATTTTCCGCTTCGCTATCGGCTGAGAGCTTTGTGTGATCAGTTTGGATTTGATCTCAGGATACTATGCCAGAATGGAACGCTAATCACTGATGGCCTTGGCCTCTACGCAGTGACGTTTGTCGAGAACCATGATCTTGCAAAGAAAGAACGATCCTATAGTTAACGACAAGATGCTGGCTTATTCATATATATTTACTCATGAGGGATATCCGTGCATTTTCTGGCAGGATTACTTCAATTATGGTCTTGCCATGCCTGGCACACCGAATGGCATTGAAGCTTTGATTCGCTTGCATGAACAATATGCCGGTGGCAAAACAGATATTTTATACTGCGATAACGACCTGTATATTATGCAAAGGACCGGCGCTGATAAACAGATCGGTTTGGTGTTCGTATTAAACAATAGCGAACGATGGAATGGGTGGGAAGTGATTACACAGTGGCCGAACAAAGAATTTATAGCACTTGCGTGGAACGGGCGAAGCAACCTTCCTCCAGAAAATAAATGGACGGATGGAAATGGCGCTTCGGACTTTTGGGCGCCGCCGAGAGGATACTCGGTATATGTTCCTCGCCAGTAAAAATCGATAATTTCGTGGATCGGTGGGAAAACTTTCAATTCTCATATTGTCTTTTTGTTCAAAGGTTGCTCTGGCGCAATTACCCGCCACGAGCAATTGGTTTGCCTTGCAGTTACTTGTAAATCGAGGCAGCAAATGGGAATGGGTGAACGATGCAGGATACAGGACACTTGGGATGTCGGCATCCGCCTACGCTTACGAAGGCAGGACGGGGATGAGATATAGATTTAATGAAACATGGAATGTGGCTACCGGCACCGCTTTGTTTTTTACTCGAAGTTCATTTCAGAAATATAATCATGAGTTTGGTAGAGAATTTCGTCTCTGGCAGGAGCTAAGTTTTCACAAGCCCCTTTCAAAAGATTTTTTATTTCATGAACGTTTTCGTACAGAAGAGCGATGGTTTGGAGCAGTGACCAATAAGGACGCTTATTTCGGGCTGCGACTTCGGGAGCGTCTTACCGTCACAAAATCATTGACACAAACCTGGAGCTTAGAGTTCGGCGATGAGTACCTGCGGATGTTATCTGACAAGAAGTTTTTATTCAACGCAAACCGAATTTTACTGTTAGCGCTTTATAAATTCAAGGGCGACGCACAGCTTCAGGGTGGTTACATGTGGGTGAAGCTACCAGTATCGTCACAGCATGTCTTTACATTTACTTTTCAAAAGATGATTTCGATCCATGGGAAGAAAAATAACACTTGAGAAAAAAATTGTCTCCTGCTTTTAATGCTTAGCACGTCGCAGTTTACCAGTTTTGATCCCTATGTTGGCATAGTTCGCCCGCTTCTGCTCACGGGAGTTGTTGGCCGCAGGTAAATTTCACAGAACCTAAAAAATCCATTGTTACAACAATGATTTGACTATTTTTGCCTCTTCTTCCAATTCTGTCCCTTCAAAAACTTGCTCTCGTTTCAAATTTTATTACTGAATCTAAAAAAACTTTTATGTCAAAAAAGATCATTGTTGTATTTGGAGCTACGGGCGCACAAGGTGGTGGATTGGCGCGTGCGATTCTGAATGATCCCAACACAGAATTTGCTGTTAGGGCGGTGACCAGAGATTCGAATTCAGACAAAGCGAAAGAGCTGGCAAAAATGGGAGCGGAAGTAGTTACAGCTGATGTGGATGATCCTGCCAGTGTTCGTCGGGCTTTGGACGGTGCGTACGGCGCCTATTTTGTAACATTTTACTGGGCGCATTTTTCACCCGAAAAAGAAACGGCAGAAGCGTCCACGTATGCGCAAGCGGCCAAAGGGGCTGGCCTGAAGCACGTTATTTGGTCAACCCTTGAAGACGTGAGAGAGTATGTACCGCTTGACGATGACCGGATGCCCACGCTCATGGGAAAATATAAAGTGCCTCATTTTGATGGGAAGGGTCAGTCGGATAAATTTTTTACAGAGGCTGGCGTGCCGACGACATTTTTGCGCGCAAGTTTCTATTGGGATAATTTTATCTTTTTCGGATCGGGTCCCAAAAAAGGAGAAGACGGAAAATTATACCTCACCCTTCCTATTGGAGATGCACCGATGGCTGGCATAACAGCTGAAGATATTGGTAAATGCGCCTACGGGATATTCAAACGAGGATCAGAAATGATCGGCAAGACCGTTGGCATCGCCGGAGAACATCTCACCGGGAAGCAAATGGCAAAGGCAATGTCAAAGGCCCTTGGACGCGAAGTGATATACAATAAAATTCCAGCAGCAACATTCAGAAGTTTTGGTTTTCCCGGTGCTGACGACCTCGGCAATATGTTCCAATTCTACGATGAATTCGCAGACGAGCTGAATGAGATTCGTGACGTGGGAATGTCTAAAGAATTAAATCCATCACTCCAGAATTTTGACCAGTGGCTGCAGAAGAATGGACACAGGATCCCCCTGGACTGATTGTTTGGTTCTACGATGTTTTCCAGGCATGAGTTGCCAGGTCAATTTCTTTTTACCCTGCTGTTATCAATTGACCAATTTCCCGGACCAAATACGGTAAGAATGAAACATCCTGCCAGTACAGAAAGTGGAAAGTTCCATCCCGGTGATGTTGGCATTACGAAACCGATGCCATAAACAAACTGCGATACGCAAATTGCTCCCACCAAGATGATGATCAATCCCACCGCTGCCCATCTTGTCAAAAATCCCAAAAGAACGGCAGTAGCACCGAGCGGCTCGGCAATTGAGAGGAATCTTGTAGTAAATAGCAAGAACGGGGAAATGCCCTCAGGCGCATGGGACCAGAAAGGAAACTTTACATATGCTGCAACATAAAATATCGCGGCAGTAATTATGCGCAAGACCAATAGCGCAAGGTTTTGATTTTTAGTGTACGTCTGCATTCTTTGAGGGATTTTTTATGCCGCGAATAAAGGTATGAAACATCCGTATGAAGAATAGACTGATAAACTTTATCGCTAATCCTTCACCCGGACATATTTTTCAATATTCACCCGGTTTACTCCCAGACTGTCGATCTTTTCAATTCCTTTTTGAGTTAACGTATCATCGCCAATGCTCACGATAAAATGAAATTCATTTCCTTCCCATTGCCTGTCGTTGCAATAGACCAGTCGCTCGGTATATGAGCTATCATTCAAAGAGTAATTCCCGCCACCTGCTGAAAACAGGGAATCGGCATTTTTCCCTTTGCTAAGATCATGACTAAGGAATGCAAAGTGTGTATCATTGATGATCTTGATAAATTCTTTCCCCTTTGTATAATCAGTAATAACTGTATCGCCTTTTTCTATGAGAGTGCCTGTAAGAAGGTTCCAAGTTCCTTCGATTGCAGTCTTTGTTGATTTGGTATCCTTTTTTTCGACCAAACTATTGCATGACGCGAACAGCAAGAGCACGGCAATGAAGCTTATTTTGTTTTCCATATTAGTCATTTATATTTGGTCGCAATATACATGTTGGGGCTTACAAGGAGAACCTGCCAGATAAAATAGCTGGCCAAGGTCTAAAAATATTACTCTTTTTTTATTTTGAATATTCTGAATAAAACGACAAACCCCGGAATGACCAACAACAAACCAATGATCAATGCAATGAACAACTGCTCAAGAGTCGCAGCCGGTGCCTGCGTATTATAAAATGTAAGCTCGGCGGAATTTTTTACTTCGATCAGTACAGGAAACTGAATGTAAAACCAACCTAAGATTATTGCAGCCACCTGTATACCCGTGCCAAGACGGAGGTAAATCGTTTTATTCTTTTCTTTATTCAGGAAATGCCAGATCATCGGGCAAAGCAGGGCTGCAATAATTAGCATAATGATGCTGGGAGTTGAATGCAGAAATCTTCCCGTTAACGAATGCCCTTCGGCTTCTGCTATGATAAATACGACAAGGCCAAGTATCATGGTGGCTATCATAGAAAGTTTCGAAAACTTTGCATACTTGATCCGCTCTCTTTCAATATTTGTTTCGCCAACTAAAAAAACAGAGGCGAGATAAGCAAACAGACAGGCGGTAAATACACCCATCGTTAAGCAAAACCAATTGAGCCAGGGAGCAATGAACAAGTCATAAAAACCCTGCGAGCGACCAAGACTAATTCTGCCGAGGATCATAGCACCCAATATCATTCCCAGGAAGACAGGCGTGATAAAACTTGAAATGCGAAATAAAAAACTATAGTATTTATGCAATCGACCCTGGTGTACGTCGTAATGCCTAAAAGTAAATGCCGTACCCCGCATGATGATCCCAAGTAACACCATCATCAACGGAATATGCAGCACCCACGACAACGATGCATACACGAGCGGAAATCCTGTGAACAATATGACCACAGCCAGAATTAACCAAACGTGGTTGGCCTCCCAAACGGGTGCAATAGCCCGTGATATAGTTATCTCTTCTCTTTTGCCCGCAAAGCTTTCAACAATGCCCGCGCCAAAATCGGCACCGCCTAATAATGCGTATAAAATAAATGAAGCACCAAGTATAATGACAATGAGTATGAGCATCTATTCCGATTTGGCTGTAGGATAAAACTCATGAATGGTATTGATCTGTCTACGCATGAGCCAGAAAATTATTACCGATAAAAACAGGTACACTATTGTTACAACTAAAAATGAATATCGCAACCCCGGCATTGACGATACTGCGTCCCTTGTTCGCATGATGCCGTAAATGATCCACGGTTGCCGACCCGTTTCAGTAACCGTCCATCCTGCTTCTACCGCAAGAAAACCTAATGGTGTTGCAAAAGCGACCAGACCCAACCACCATTTCTTCATCAGCACATGACGCCACTTAATGCTGAACAATAGGTATAGCAATGAAACAAAGGCGAGAAAGAATCCAATCATTACCATCAGCTGAAACGCAATATGGGTAATGATCACCGGGGGTCGATCTTGTTTAGGTATTTTATCCAATCCCTGCACTTCTGCATCGGGATCGCCTTTTGCCAAAAAGCTTAATCCTTTCGGAATGTGTATGGCGTAGTTCACTCTTTGTTCCTTATCATTCGGCAAACCACCAATCACAAGATCCGCAGGCTTACTCGTTTTATACAGAGCTTCCAGGGCTGCAAGTTTTGCAGGTTGCCTTTTCGCCACATCCTTAGCGGAGAAATCACCGCTGACAGGTTGCAAAAGAGCAGCCACAGACCCAAAGATTAGCGCTGTTTTCACGGCCTGCTGATGGAATAGTTTACTACGATTTTTTAATAATAAAAAAGCATGAACTCCTGCAACTGCAAAAGCTGTCGACACAAATGCAGCCAACGTCATATGAATAGCCTCGGACAGCCATGCATCGTTGAACATGGCTTTTACAGGATCAATATTTATAGCATGACCATTCACCCAATCAAAACCAGCGGGACTATTCATCCATGCATTAGCAGATACCACAAAAATGCCAGATAATATTCCGGACGCCATTACCAAAACTCCCGAAAGCCAGTGCATCCATTTATTCAGCCTGTTCCAACCGTAAAGAAAAATTCCAAGTGCGATTGCTTCAACAAAAAAAGCGGTCCCTTCCCATGAAAATGGCATTCCGATGACGGCGCCAGCGTACTTCATGAATTCTGGCCACAATAAGCCAAGTTCAAAAGACAAAACCGTTCCTGAAACTGCACCAACAGCAAAAAATATTGCAACGCCTTTGCTCCACGCTTTGGTAATGTCAAGATATACTTGCTTGCCCGTTTTTAACCAGCGCCATTCACTAAAAGCCATCAGCGCAGGCATTGTCATACCAATACAGGCAAACACAATATGAAACCCGAGAGAGATTGCCATCTGGAGTCGTGCCGCTACGAGGTCGGTCATGAAGAAAGATTTGGTTACTCGGACAAAAAAATCAAAAATTGCAATGCAAAGAAACGCTATAACAAATGAAAACCCGGTCTCTATCGCTGAAAATTTCGCCTTCGATTGGTACTGTTTCGGCGGAATGCATTGTTCCGGAAAAAAGCAAATGCATCATAACCCTTGCGCACGGCGCAGGCGCGGGCATGAATCATTCTTTCATGGTTACATTGGCGCAATTACTTTCTGAGCAGTCCATTGCTACCATGCGCTTCAATTTTCCATTTACAGAAAACAAAAAAGGACGACCCGACCTTCCTGCAGTAGCTCACAAAACGATTGAAGCCGCCATTGCCAAAGCGATGGAATTATTTCCTGACCTGCCTCTTTTCGCTGCTGGGAAATCTTTTGGCGGCCGAATGAGCTCTCAATATTTGTCGGCCCACCCGGATGCGTCCGTGAAAGGAATAATTTTTTATGGATTTCCATTGCATCCTTTGGGCAAGCCCTCTACCGAACGGGCCGAACATCTTAAAGATGTAAAGACACCGATGCTGTTTTTACAAGGAACAAAAGATGAATTAGCCACCTGGGATTTGATAGAGTCAGTGTGTGCTTCACTTCCTCTTGCAACGCTGGTTAAGATTGAAGGAGCCAATCATGCATTCAAGGCCGGAAAACAAAATATCATTCAATTGCTCACCGATGAAACAAAGAACTGGATTGACAAAATGGTAAAGAAATGAATTCTTTCTTTTGAGAAGAGAAAGGTCTAGCGCTCAATTTTTGCAACTACTTTTCCTTTTGTAATGCTAATAAAGCTCCCGCTTGCTAGTTGTGCCTGCCCGCTGAATTCTATCGTAACGACTTCCTTTGCTGCATCATAAGCAGTAATAGAGTAATTCATGATGGGGCCGGGATCCAGGTTTGAGGATTTATAAATATCATCCACACTGGTCAGGGAGCTATAATAAAATGCGTTCAGATAATCATTTCCTGCAGTACCCGACTGATAAGTCTTGACGGTAAAATTGAGATCGGGAAGCGACAAGATCAAATTGAATGTATTTCCCGTTGTGGGCTCCGCACCGAGCATGCTGAAAGTGTATGAATTGTTGCTTTGTAAGAGAGTATTCAACTGGGCATCAAATATTAATTGGCCCGAGAACACTTTTGATCCCTCTGTAAATGTCCAGCTATTGACTGTCCCGGTGTTGGTATCTTTTCCTGATTTTGAGCAGCCTGAAAAAATAATAGCCAGGGCTATGAAGACTGAAAGATAATTTTTCACGATAAGATATATTTTAGGATAAGAAAAAGATGCATTACAAAAATAGGTCTTGACATGCAAAATGCCAGCCCCACGTAAAATATTTCTTTGCTATTTTTTGTCTTTATTCATCACCATTGTGACTCTCTTGCGGTAAGAAAATTTATTATCTTACTGTCGATTGACCAGCCAACTGCCAATACAACAAGAGGACCGCACGATCATCGTTGATGTGCTGCGTGGCTTTGCCCTATTTGGTGTGCTGCTCGGAAATTTTTCAAGCATGCTCACCAATAATGTTCCCCAGGCTATCATCGACGCTCACACTACCCGTTTTGATCAATTGCTGAATGAACTCCATGATATTTTTATACAAAACAAATTCATGACCTTATTTTCCATTCTTTTTGGTTACGGTTTTGGAGTCATCATGCAGCGATTGGAAAAAAAGAGTATTAATTCCACTCCTTTCTTTCTTCGGCGTATGTTTTGGTTATTTATTTTTGGGTGCCTGAACCTGGCTTTGTGGAATGGCGATATTTTGCATTTGTATGCAGTGACTGGAATTTTCTTGTTGCTCTTCAGAAAACAAAGCGATCGTACTGTTTTGCTCTGCTCTTTCTTGTTCCTCTTCATTGTGCCAACGGCTATCCGGTTTTGCCAACACTTCTTCTTAGGATCGGTCCTTACAGGTGGTACATTAAGTGAAGTATACTATAACGCCTACAGGTTTGGATCACTGAAAGATATTGCGATGGTGAATTACAAAACCTACATCCCACAATGGATTTATAGTTGGGTGGAATGGCGCGACATGAGTGAAACATTCGGGCGGTTCCTGTTCGGTTATTATATCTTGCGCAGGCAATTACTTACAAGACTGGATGAAAACTTTTTGATTATAAAAAAAATATGGAGATTCGTTCTCGTCGTCACGCTGGCCGACATATGCCTGGTGATAGTAACTGACAGGAGCCTGATCTCCATTCCCAGGTATATTTTATATCCCTTTTTAAAGATGGGTATTTTTGGAACGGCCCTGTTTTATGCCACGAGTATTGTACAATTGTATAAGAAAGGAAAACTGGCGGGGTTGATGAAAGTATTTCGCGATCTCGGCAGGATGACCCTCACTAATTATTTAGTGCAAACAATCATTTATGTGGTCATTTTTTACGGCCTCGGTTTGGCGCTTCTTGGTGATTTTTCATTCGGAATTATCTGGTTGGCTTCATTGACAATTTATTTTCTGCAAGGTCTATTTAGTAAATGGTGGTTGTCGAAATGTTATTATGGCCCGGTGGAGTGGGTGTGGAGGCAATTAACTTATCGGAAAAGATTTAGACTCATCAGAAGTGGTCAATAGAACGATCTAAAAGACAAAATGCTCTGGCATCGCCCGCTCGTCAGGTTTCTATTTATTATCTTTATGCGGCTTCACACTATGAAACAATTTTCTATCAGCTTTGTGACTTTGTTTTTTACCAGTTGCACTTTTGCACAGAAGTTAAGCCAGGTAAATTTAACGGGCAAAGACGAACCTTCGTACTATTCTATCCTTACAGATCAGGGCGTGTTGATACGTATTACCGCACAAGGAAAAATAATAGACTGGGGCACGGAACTATTGTCACAGCGGTCAAACTTTTATGATCGAAAACTTCAGCCTTATATGGGAAGGGTCGAATACTATGGCCAGGAATCGGATTCGGCCTTCAGAGGGAAAATCAAAAGCATTGGTACCACTAATATCACTTACTATGGACATTATGAAACAGATACAAAGGTGGGTAAGTTGAAATCCATTGGCACACTCTACCTGGATTACTATACTAATTTTGACAACGTAGCATTAAGGGGAAAATTAAGATTTATCGGCAGCCTGATTGTTGAATATTATTCTTCGCTCGAGGACGAGGTGATCAGGGGCAGGCTAAAATCCATTGGCGATCTTCCGGTTAAATACTATTCATCATTTGATGATAGATATCTTAAGGGTAAATTAAAAAGTATCGGATCCGTGGTTTTTGAATATTATTCTTCGTTAGATCCCATTGAATTCAGGGGCTTGCTGAAATCAGGTGCTTACAGACCAAATATTGGCGGAGTGACTTATATACTTCAGTAGATTCATTGATGTTATCCCAGGTGAAACTTTCATTTTTAGTTCAATGAAACATCTCAATCTTTATCTTTATGCCATACAATACTTAGAGCTCCATGACTGATATCATCGCGATGATTGCCAATCTTGCCCTGGCCCTATCATTGATCGTGGCATTGGTGTTTGGTGTTGCACAAGTTCGAGCGGCCGCCCGCGACCGCCGCGAGCGGCTTACTCTGGAAACCTTGCGCAATTTTCAAACCCGGGAATTTGCGGAGCTCATTCATTTTGTTACCAGTCATGATATACCTTCGAGCCGCAAGGAATTGAGTGCTCTTCCCGCCAGTGAACGGGTGATGTTTATCGAGTTTGGTCAACAGATGGAATCGCTTGGCATCCTTGTCGCAGAGGGACTGATCAACATTGATCTCGTCGATAAAACGTTGGGTTCATTGGTCACATCGGCCTGGGAGAAATACAAAAAACTGATCTTAGACATGAGAGTCAACCAACCCGATCCCTTCCTTAGCGAGTATTTTCAATGGCTGGCTGAGCAGATAGATAAGAGATTGAAAGAAAATCCGCGTAAACCTTTCTATGAAGATGCAGTCAGCTCTTAGTCTGCCGAGTCGCGCCAAATCTTCGAGATCAAAGTTGAGCTTCTGGCAAGATTGTGATTAAAAACCGCCTTGCGGAGCGTCCCAGGGGATTTACCCTTAATTCATTACGTATCCGCAATAAGGTGCAAAACCTGTATTATAATTTCGGGCTAATTCTTTTTATCTTTCATGAAAACCTGTATGGCCGTTTCGGAAAATAAAAAAGAACAACTTCTGCAAAGATTTGATTTTGCAAAAAAGCAAAATCTTGATCTGATGGAAGAGATCGAGCAGTATGCAAGGGACCATAATGCATTTGATACTCCATTCATGCAGGGCTATACATTTAAAACAGGTATCCAGGCTCTCCAGAAAGAAAGAGACGTGGTTTTCAACGATGAGAACAGGAAAGTCGTTTTAACTGTCGATGAGGATTCAAACGAATTAGATTACCTGATCACAAAAATTGAAGACCAGATAAATCATTACGGAGAGATGAAGATGGGATTGAATATTTATTTTAAGAGCATCAACTGATCAATTTAGAAAGTAGTCAGCGTGCTTTGCTTAACAAAGATTTTATTGAGTCAGACAGTTGCTGCTTTGTAAAAGGCTTTTCCAGAAACAGATCCGCGCCATTCTCCAAGGCTACGTCCTCTGCCGAGGCATCAAAACCCGTGATCATAATTATTTTTATTGAGGGATAATGTTTTCTCACGAAGCTGATGTAATCGATACCATAGCCATCAGGAAGTTTATTATCAAGGATAATGAGTGGCGGCTGTTTTTTCGCGAGATATTCGGTTGCAGTAGTCAAATCTTGCACATGTTCCAGTTCAAAATCCTCGTCGTTGAGTAAAATATTCAACACTAAACACATCTCTCCCTCGTCCTCAATGATCAGAATCTTTTGCTTGGTTTTGGGTTTTAAGGCTAGGGTTGTCATAATTTAGTTTTTAAACGTTAGATATTCTCTTTGGGCCACGGTCGAGCCACGGTTAAGAATAAAAAACCGTTCCAAATTTTTCCAGGATGACCTGCTAGGCGCCAATTGTTACCGAATTGGCCGGGGAGATCGGTTTACATGGAGCTGCTGCTATAACACTGCTGGCCTGAGGGGCAATTTGGAGTGTGATCTCAACAAAGAGTCTTATGAAAGTAAATTCGCAGGAAATGTTTGCCACACGGTGGGCCGCTTACTTCGTTACGTTGAGCCTGATCTTTATCGACGTGCTCGCCACGCTGTTGGTATGAGTTCCCGAACAACTGCTGTTGTTTTCAGTTGCAACAGCAACGGGAGAATATGCTAACGACACCTCATCTGCTCCAACATATCCAGCAGACGAACTATAGCTATAAACAACCAGCCCTTTCTCATCAATCCCTGCCTGGCTCACCTGGAAGTGAGAGGCTTGGCGCGTTACGGTCAGTGTTCCGGAGGGTCCCGCAATGAAGGTGTAGGGTTGACCCGAAGGCACATTTGTTTCTATGAGTTGGTCGGGTTGTACTGAGTCAATAAAATTCACCTGAGACTTCTTTGAGCAGGATTGTACCAGGGCGATCATGCAAAATAAAGTGGCGGCAGCTACAATATTTTTCATAACAATTAATTTAACTAAATCTAACTTTATTTCAGCACACTAAAAAATAAATTCGTCGTCCTTTTGCCCTACTAAGACGAGCCTTATGGATTGCGGCCGATGGTAAAAATTGTTGACAAGCGAGCAGCTGCCAATAATAAGAACGGAAATTTTTAATAGTATCCTTGCCCCCTCAAAACTGAGAGAGCGACTCAGCAGGCCACGGCAGGAAGCTTTTACTTTACCTCCACAATATCATTTTTCAATGATGTGACAAAAGCAAAAACTTCGTCTGTTTCTTTTTTTGGAACATTGAATTTTTTGAGAGTTTCTCCAAGGAGATCTGCAGAAATTTTCCAGTCGTTCTCCGTTATCTTGAGTCCCTTGTGAGTATCCTTCATTGTGCGACCCGTATATGCGCAGGGTCCACCAGTTTTGTTGCAAAGGAAATCGTTTATGTGCTGGCGAATTTTCGTCTTGCTATCATCACTAAGCCCGACAAAAAACCGGGAGATATCTTTGTTCGTCGCTAGTCTGACAATGAAATCATCTGTTACAGCAGCGATGGCATCGTATCCGCCAAGGCGTTTATAAAGAGATTCCTGCGAGTAGCTTTTTGTCGTGAAAATCAAGAGGGGCAACCAATGGAAGAATTGGTACAAGAAGCTTTTTCATGATTCTAAGTTTTGGTTTAAAAATTATTGGTAAAACGATCAGTGACACGGATCCTCAAAGATATAATACGGAGAAATACGCCCAATGGTTTTTAACAGTGTAAATCGGAATACCTTTTTTTCCGGACAACCGGGTGGCATCCCTGCTACTTTGCTGCTGTCAGAATTTTTTTATGGCATTATAATATTTCCATAGATTTATAGCAGCTATTCCACCCTTTCGTCAACTGCAACTTTGTCCGCCATTCATTCATCATTAAAATAGTTTTATGAACCAAACCAGCAAATCTGCTATCACCGCATTGGCTATTTCTTTTGTCTTTGTTGCATGTAATAATGAAGAAAAGAAAGCCGAACCCTCAAGTGCCGATTCGACGCAGGCCACCACACCGAAAACAGATACGACAATGCAGAACCCGGACCTGGACGCCACGAAAGTTGCTCCGGGTCTTTACACCGTTGCGAAAGACACGATGGGCATACGCGTACTCAACGTGCTATATAAACCAGGCGATTCGTCTGCCATGCATTCGCATCCGGATAATGTATTGTACGTAATTGAGGGAGGTAAAACAGAGTTTACCGGAAAGGATGGCTCCAAACAGGTTCTTGATTTTAAGCCGGGATTTTCCGCGATCGGAGGCTCTGAGACCCACAGTGTGAAAAACATAGGCAAGACAACCGTGAAAGCAATTTTAATTGAAGTGAACCGTCCCAATTCAGCAGCGATGACTCTCGATCCCAAAATGGACGCAACAAAAGTTTCTCCCAATCTTTACAAACTATTGGCCGATTCATTGAACATAAGATTATTGATGGCAACCTATAAACCAGGAGCTTCATCTGCAATGCATTTTCATCCTGATAATGTTATCTATGTGATAAGTGGTACCAAAGCGGAATTCACTGGCAAGGATGGAACAAAACAAACTATGGATATGAATGATGGAATGATCGCTGTTATGCCCTCAGCAACCCATAGTGTGAAAAATGTCGGTAATAAGACAACCAAGGTGTTGGTGGTGGAAATAAACAGGCCACAAAAATAAATTCCAAAAAAATCATCAGATAAGTTTCGACTGAGTCGCATGCATTGATGGTATCATCGAATGATGCCAACGAGTTGCTTAAGCTGTCGCAATTTCACTCCTGGTTGCCGCAATCACACCGTTTT
>VBAQ01000138.1 GCA_005883765.1 Bacteroidota bacterium | reverse complement strand
AGCTTTGAAGCCGAAGAAGTAAATCCGGTCGAAATGCAGCGGGGAGGTTGGCAGGCGATACTCGACAATTTTAAAAAATATGCAGAGGCGAATTAGAAATATTCCCTATTGTCAAGGCGATTGTATTAGCGAAGTCATTTATTGATAGACCCACAACACAATTGGTTTTTCTGATCTCTCGATGATCCGTGAAAGCGTTTCGAAAAAATTATACGAAAC
>VBAQ01000280.1 GCA_005883765.1 Bacteroidota bacterium | reverse complement strand
CCTTGTTTTGGCAAAGCCCTTTAATTCCGCCGTCGGTTTATCTAAATTCTTTGCAGGCGCGCTTAAGTATAACTGCACAGCTTCCTTACCCGCTACTTTGCCCGTATTCTTTATGGTGATCGTTGCAGTGATTGTTTTATTAAACGTGGCGGCGCTCAATTTAAGATTGGTGTAATCAAAACTGGTGTATGACAAACCATAGCCGAATTCATAAGCCGGGTTTACGTTGAAAGTATTAAAATACCGGTAGCCAACATATATGTCTTCCTCATAAGTAACTTCAGCAGGCACTTGCTTCATTCCAAGCATTCCTGTAGTGGAATTCTCGGGAAACTCTTTGCCGGGAAAATTTTTCGCGGAAGGAACATCTTCGTATTTCACCGGGAAAGTTGTTGCCAGTTTACCGGAAGGGTTTACTTTGCTGCTTATGATATTTGCGATCGCGTTGCCAGCCTCGAGTCCTGGCTGCCATGCAAGCAGTATGGCATCGGCATTATCTCTCCAGCTGGCAATTTCAATCACTCCCCCTATATTCAATATCACGACCAGTTTCTTATTTTTCGCATGAAAAGCAGCTGCAATGTTTTTGATCAACACTTTTTCAGTGTCGGACAGGTTAAAATCATCTTCAAGTTTTCGATCCCTGCCTTCACCGGCATTTCTGCCAATGGTAAAAACAGCCACATCTGCCTCTTCGGCTTTCTTAGTGATCAGGTTATCATCTACAAAAAATTCGGCGATCGGTGGCGTAGGATTCATGAACTCCTGCATAAAACCTTTTTTGGGATGCAGCTTTTTTTGAGTGTTGATATAATCTGTATATGCATTTTTTAAATCGGCATCAACAGTATAGCCGGTATTCGTCAGTCCTTGTAAAAGAGATATGGTATATGCTTTATTTACATCGCCGCTGCCGGTGCCACCGGCGATGATGTCGTAGGAAGTATTTCCAAACAGGGCTACCTTCTTTGCATTTTTCAATGGAAGCGCATTGTTCTCATTTTTCAACAAGATCATCCCTTCTTCCGCCGCGGTACGTGAAACTTCTGCATCTTTTTTCAGATCGGGCTTGTTAGAATATTTATAATTTTTAAAGGAGGGTGAAAGAAGAATGATGTTTAGGATACGCTCGGCATTTTCGTCTAACATTTTCACATCAAGCGAGTCATGATTTACAGCATCGATAACTCTTTGTGATTGTTGTTGTGTTCCCGGCATCAGCAGATCATTTCTGGCTTTCATTTGTTCAACTGGATTTCTTCCTCCAAACCAATCTGTCATTACAAAACCCTTAAAATCCCATTCCTTTCTTAAGATGGTTGTAAGGAGATCATATTCTTCCGAAGTGTAAGTGCCATTGATCTTGTTGTATGAACTCATCACCGTCCAGGGTTGTGATCCTTTCACCGCGATCTGGAAACCTCTCAGATAAATTTCTCTCAGCGCTCTTTCACTTACAATGGTATTAACGGTGTTGCGGTTTGTTTCCTGGTTGTTGGCCGCAAAATGTTTGATAGAAGTGCCAACACCATTCGACTCAATTCCATTGACTATTGCGGAGGTCATTTTACCCGCCACCAAAGGGTCTTCTGAGTAATATTCAAAATTCCTTCCTCCCAGTGGATTGCGATGAATATTCAGCGCCGGGGCCAACAAAATATCTACGCCATAGTCACGTACCTCGCTGCCAAATGCAACGCCCACTTTTTTAACCAGGGCAGTGTCCCATGTTGAGGCCAACAGCGTCGCCACTGGAAATGCAGTGGCATAATACGTTTTGGAGCTGTCCTTGTTCCTTATCGGCTGTATTCTTAAACCCGCCGGGCCATCTGATACAACAATGGAAGGAATACCCAATCTTGGAATACCGAAAGTAGTTCCTGCTGCACCGGGAACTCTTTCCTGCGTTTGCCCAATAGTTGGACCCTGCGGCGTAATGCCCGGCATTCGAAATCCGTTGCCCACGACAAGTTTAGCTTTTTCTTCCAATGTCATGGCTGCGATCACGTCTTTGACGGGACTCTTTCCTAATTGTGGTAAGCTCTTATTGCTTTGCGCGGAAACAAACATAACGGATGCAAACAGGCAGGTCAACACGAGTATAGATTTAGAGAAACAATTATTTTTTTTCATGATGATGCAAATTTGAATTATAAAGTTTATTTTCATTGTGTCAACCTGACGCAATGATAAACCTATTTTTTCAAGCAGAAACATTTTTCCCGGGATTTTTTTAAACATCTTTGTAAAATGACTGGTAAAAAAACCTTAAGGAATTTCTTAATGGAAGGGGCGAAAATTTATCTGCCCTCATTATCACTGGATTGTGTGATTTTCGGATTTCATGAGAATCAACTAAAGGTGTTATTGCTAAAAGTGAAGAATGCGAGGCAATGGGCGTTGCCCGGGGGTTTCATCTTAAAAAATGAGGACGTAGGCAAGGCTGCCGAGAGAGTATTGAGAGAAAGAACAGGTCTTTCTGAAATTTTTCTCCAACAGTTCAATGTGTTCGGTAAGCCCCGGCGATCCGATGCCAATTTTCATCGCCAACTCTTACAAAAGGATGGAGTTGAAATTAACAATGATCATTGGCTGTTCCAGCGATTTGTAACAATAGGCTATTATGCCCTGGTTGAATATTCGTATGTGAATCCGCGGCCTGATAATTTTTCCGATGAATGTACCTGGCGGGATATCAACGATCTTCCTGAACTGATGATGGATCATAGCCAGATCTTGAATAAGGCGCTGGAAACTTTACGTGCTCATATTAATTATCATCCCATTGGTTATAATCTCCTACCTGAAAAATTTACAATGCCTCAATTGCAAAGGCTTTATGAAACGATTCTCAATAAAAAACTCGATCGGAGAAACTTTCAAAGAAAAATTTTAAGCTATGGAATTTTAAAAAGATTAAAGGAAGTACAGCGCGGCGTAGCACATAAGGCGCCTTATCTCTACAGCTTTGATCTTCGCAAATATCATAAGGCTTTGAAGGAAGGTTTACAGGGAGGTTGGTGAACTCCCGGTCGTCTGGAGGAAGAA
Organism: Bacteroidota bacterium; assembly: GCA_005883765.1. Classification (GTDB taxonomy): domain Bacteria; phylum Bacteroidota; class Bacteroidia; order Chitinophagales; family Chitinophagaceae; genus VBAU01. The sequence goes on along the minus strand of VBAQ01000280.1, from coordinate 978 downwards.
AAAATTGTAATCCCCTTTTCTTTCGTTAAATTAGTTAGAGCATTTCAGCATTCTTCATGGTTGAAAGAAGCCATTTTCTTGAAACGAATCGGCACATATCTCGCAACTTTTCTTTTACCGCTTGCAATGACGGCACAAACGGTAGTGTCGATACACATTGATGCGACGATCAATCCCGCCACGGCGGAATTTATCCATCGTGCTATTTCAAAATCAGAGAAGGAAAAAGCAGAGTGTCTCATCATTCATCTCAATACTCCAGGGGGCTTATTGAAGTCTACTCGAAATATTGTGGGAGATATCATGGAATCCTCAGTGCCGGTGATCGTCTATATATCGCCTGCGGGTGCAGACGCGGGTTCGGCTGGCGTGTTTGTAACACTATCTGCGAATATTGCGGCTATGGCCCCAGGCACCAATATTGGCGCCGCACATCCCGTAACCGGACAGGGGGAGGTTGACAGCATCATGTTGGGAAAAATTACTAACGATGCGGCAGCTTTTATTCGGACCGTTGCAAAAAAAAGGAACCGCAATGTTCAATGGGCTGAGAATGCCGTGAGACATAGTTTTTCTTATTCTGAAACTGAGGCACTCCAGGATACGGTGATCGATCTCATTGCGAAAAATGACGCTGAGTTGCTGCAAATGGTTGACGGTAAAAAAGCGGAAGTAAGCTCAGGCACGGTTACACTTCATACAAAGTCCGCAAAGATCGAAACCTTTGAAATGGGCTTTATTGAAAAACTGCTTAACATCATTAGCGATCCGAATATTGCATATATTCTTTTGATGCTCGGTTTTTATGGGCTCATGTTTGAATTGTATAACCCGGGCTCTATTCTTCCGGGCATCGTCGGAGTTATTTGTCTTATTCTTGCTTTTTATTCATTGCATACCTTGCCGATAAACTATGCAGGTCTTGCATTAATTCTATTTGCTCTTCTTCTTTTTTTGCTGGAAATAAAAATAGCGAGT
>VBAQ01000279.1 GCA_005883765.1 Bacteroidota bacterium | reverse complement strand
CCGCTAAGATTTCCCCGTCCCACCGAGTCGCCCGGGCGAGCATTCTTCACTTCAATCTCACCACCAGTTATTTTATCTCCGGCTTTGACACCAGCAAGTTCTAACGCTTTTTTATTTGCAATTGCGGCGTGCCCATCGATCCTGGTGAGCATCACGGGGCGATCAGGGAACAATTCGCTCAACTTGTCATTTGTCGGGAATTCTTTTACCGGCCAATCATTCTGATCCCAGCCGCGGCCTAATAGCCACCCGTTGGGGTTTTCAGCAGCAAATTGTTTTGTTCTTTCAAGCACTTCATCCCAGCTATTGGTACCCACAAGATTTACTCGTTGCAGGCTGGTTCCATAGCCAACAAAATGAGCGTGCGCATCAATAAAGCCGGGATAAATAAATTTTCCCTGTGCATCTAATTTTTCCTTTGCTTCATATTTATTCTGGAGGTCAGCAGTTTTGCCAACTTCCACTATCCTTCCATTCTTTACTGCCATTGCTTGGGCAACGGAAAAGGAGTGATCAACTGTATAAATCGCGGCGTTGTAAACAAGCAGATCGACTTTTGCCTTTTGAGAATATAAAGTCAAAGAAGAGATCACACCGAGAATCAATAACGATTTTTTCATCATAATCCTTTTAATCATACAAATCGTGGTTCTCATTATTGCCTAAATTTTGCCGGGTGCTGTTTGTTAAAATCAGTCTTATCCTGGTAAGCTTTTGCGGCCGCCAAGATAGTTGCTTCATCATATAATTTTCCGATCAATGTAATACTGACGGGACTGCCATTCTTGTTGAATCCGGTCGGCATACAAACAACCGGATTGCCGGTAAGATTTGTAATGGCCAATTGACTTCCGAAAAAGGTGGGGACAATGAGCACATCATAATTCTTCATAAAATCGTACACGGCTTTGCAAAGATCGTAACGATACCGGTTAGCATTGATGTACTCCACGGCAGGGATCATTCTTGCGCTGCGAAAACTATTTGGCCAGAAATCTTTGTCTTGTCTCTCGATCAGATCATCGCGATTTGTTCTTGTCAATTCGTCAAAGGCTGCAGCACTTTCCGCATTTAGTATGATACTGATAAGATTGTTTGGATAAAAAACAGAATCAGGAAAAACTACGGGTTGAATATTTGCCCCCAGGGATCTGTAAGCATCAATTACTTTCCAATCAAGAGCATCTTTGCTTAATTTCTTAAAATAATTTTCCGCGTAAGCAATTTTTAATTTTGAAAGACCAACCTTTGGAATATAATTGAATGCATGATCAACAGCTCCGGCGTCCTTTCCATCTGTGCCTTTGATATAGTAAAATACAATAGCATCATCCTCGGCGCTACGACAGATAGGCCCCACCTTGTCCAGGCTCCAGCAAAGAACCATTGCCCCCGAGCGACTAACGGAGCCAAACGTAGGTCTTAGGCCAGTTGCTCCGCACCGCGTAGAAGGAGAAACAATGGATCCTAAAGTTTCTGTTCCTATCGTAAAGGGTAGCAGTCCTGCAACAACCGATGCTGCAGAACCTGCCGATGACCCGCTCGAACCTTGCTTCAGATTCCAGGGATTTTTCGTCTCACCGCCAAACCATTTATTGTTATATGCCAGTGCGCCAAGCGAGAGTTTTGCGCAAAGAACAGCACCAGCTTTTTTCAGTTGAGTATAGACATAAGAATCTTCATTGATCACCTGGTCCTTATAGGGAGTGGTTCCCCAGGTTGTCTTATATCCTTTTACGGCAAACAGATCCTTCAGTCCATAAGGAATTCCATGCAGAGGTCCACGGTACATTCCTTTTTTTATTTCGTCGTCGGCTTGCATTGCCTGTTGCATAGCGAGGTCTTCGGTGAGAGTGATCACACTTTCCAAAGTGTCGCCCCATTTTTTTAGGCGAGCAATAAAAAATTTTGTGAGTTCAACAGATGTAATCTTTTTGTTTTTTACCAGGGATGCAAGTTGTAAGATGGAATAAAAAGCCAGTTCGTTTTTATTTGCAGGCATCTGGATACCGGGGATATCCCATACAATTTTTTGCTGTTTGGTCGGCACCGTTTCACCGTATGGCAACGGATTAAATGCGAAAGGATAGGGGATATCATTTGTCGGCAATGTTTTGTGCATGCCTCTATAGAGGTCGTGGTATTCTATTGTGTTGTCCAGCATCGAATCACCTTCAGCTTCGGTAAAGTCAAGGTCATACAATTTTACTGCGTTTCTGATGAGTTGAATAGAATCCTCCTTGGTTTGAGCAAGCAGAAAAAAATGCGACACCAAAAAAATCGCAGCGATCCAAAATCTCATAAGTTTAGTTTTACGTATAAGGTTAAACAATAAATTACTATCTTTTATTCACCAAAAATAAAGCTATGAGAGTTTTACTTCCTGCAATTTTTATTTCGCTGATAATCTTTTCCTGCAGCCAGTTGGAAAAACCGCAAACGGGAGAGAATACGCCTGTTTCGAAGTATTTTAATTATGACGACACATCTGTGCAATCCGCGGGAATCAGGATGATCCCAATCAAAACTCCCGCTGGGGAATTTAAAGTATGGACCAAACGTTTTGGAAATAATCCTCGCATCAAGGTTTTATTACTTCATGGCGGCCCTGCAGCGGGACACGAATACATGGAATGTTTTGAAAGCTTTTTTCCGAAAGAAGGATTTGAGTTTTATGAATATGATCAGCTTGGAGCCCCTTACAGCGACCAGCCCACCGATAGCAGCTTATGGACGACTGATCGCTACGTGGATGAAGTGGAGCAAGTAAGAAAGGCCATTGGCGCCGGCAAGAATAATTTATACATTCTTGGCAATTCGTGGGGAGGCATGCTGGCAATGGAATATGCGTTGAGATACCAGGACAACATCAAAGGATTGATTGTCGGCGATATGGTAGCCAGTATTCCCGATTACAATAAGTACGCTTACGCTGTGCTGGCAAAGCAAATGGATCCGAAAGTGTTTAACGAGATCATGGATATTGAAAAGAAAAAGGATTTTGAAAACCCACGGTATGAAGAATTACTGATGCCTAATTTCTATGCGCAACATATCTGCAGGCTGGATCCCTGGCCTGAGCCCGTTGTGCGCTGTTTTACGCATTTGAATACAACAAAGGTTTCAAAAGAAATTTATGTCAT
>VBAQ01000137.1 GCA_005883765.1 Bacteroidota bacterium | reverse complement strand
CTTTGACATAAAATTGTTTAATGTCTAAGACTGCGAAAAAGATTTGCAGGTTACAGTTTAAAAGACCGGCGCGATCCATCTACCCATAAAATTTTTTATCTTGCCGTCGAAATTGATATCATCATGCGAACTTTCCTGATAAACTTTGTATACGCTTCCGGCCAATCTAACAATGCCGACTTTGCGTTATTGAGACAAGAAACATTTCCCACTTCACGTGAAATTTACAAACATATCAAGTCAACAGCCACTGAAAAAGGATTGCAGGTTCACGGATCTATCTTGTGGACGGGAATCACAGAGTTAAGCGAAACCGACGAACAACAATTTAATTATGAAGAAGAATAACTTTCTCATGTGCGGTGGCATTTCTTCCCGCCCGCGGTCTTTACTGCCAAGCCTGCGTAATGCGGCACCGGGAAGCAGAAGTATGATGAAAGGACCTTTAATTTTCATCTGCGACTGTTTAGAATGTAACTATCACCTTTCCAAATGCCTCGCCTGATTTAAACCTGTGGAAAGCATCCTGAACTTTTTCGATAGGGAAAACAGTATCTACAACAGGCTTGATGTTATTCTTTTCAATGGCATTTACGAAGTCATTTAATTCCTGTGCATTGCCAACCGAATAAGCTTGCAGTCGGACATAGTTTGTGATAAGTGGAACCAGATCTATGGTCAGCTTGGTCCCGGTCATCAAGCCAATCAATCCAACAAAGCCGTGCTGTTTTACCGATAGAATACTTTGTTCAATGGTATCCGTCCCGGCCACATCCAACGTTACATCCACCCCCGTACCGCCATTAAGGCGCTTTACTTCGTTACTCCATGCTGGGAACTCTTTATAATTAATCACTTCATCAGCTCCCAGGTCTTTCAGTTTCTGCTCTTTTTCCTTGCTGCCGGTTGTGGCAATCACTTTTAGTCCAAACATTTTGGCTATTTGTATAGCAAACAGGGAAACTCCGCCACTGCCCTGAACCAAAATAGTTTGTCCTGCCCGAATATTAGCTTGTTCAACAAGGGATGTCCAAACCGTAAGCCCTGCAACCGATAATGGGGCTGCTTCCTCATTCGTGAGATTGTTGGGAGTTCTGACTAAGGTGTTTTCGGGCTGCACTGTGAATTCTGCCAAGACCCCGGGGAGTGAAAAGCCGGTTCTCAATTGATTGTGATAAGGAGTATTATTTCCTGCTTCCCAACGCGAGATAAACGGAATGATAACACGGTCGCCCTTTTTCCAACGAGTCACTTTACTTCCAACGTTTTCCACTATGCCCACTCCTTCGGAAACCGGAATGTGCGGAAGTTGGATGCCAAAAGGCATCCTGTTTTCCACTACAATTAAGTCATGATACTCAAGTGATGCGGCAGTAGTCTTTACCAGTACTTCATTTTCCCCAGTGGCAGGCGTAGGAATCTCTTTAAGCTGTAAATGCTCGATCCCAAACCGTTCTAACTGTATTGCTTTCATAATGGAGAATTTTTATGTAACAAATGTAATATCCAAATATCATCTGATAAGGGCGGTTGAATAGACTCAGCTTCGCTTCCCGCAATGACGAAGACTCCGCTTAATGAAGGTAATTCCTTGATGTTGTGATTTGTTACCTATAGTGTTCCGTTAAAATAAAAAATCTTCGATAATGTTGTGCCGATTCTTACGACAAGCTGATATTCTCCTTGCAATCCGTCCCGGGTGAAAACAGCCGTAGGTCAGCTCGACTCGCAAGCATTGTTTTAAGGAAGCATCAAATCTGATCAGAAATAATATTCACTCATTTTTTATTTTCTTACCTTCCCTGTCCTTTTTTGCCTTTAGGTCACCGCCGCTTCCCTAAGTTCATTTTCTAATCTTCAAATCTTACTGTATGTCTGAAACAAACGAATTACAAGCCGTGAGCCAACCAACAACGACTTCGGCCATTGCAGCGAAGGGCTATGCTGCCATGAAGGTTGCTGAAAATTTGCAGCCATTTAGTTTTAGCAGAAGATCGCCCCGGCCCCACGATGTTTTGGTAGATATTCTTTATTGTGGTGTCTGTCATTCTGATCTTCATTTTGTTCGCAACGACTGGGGCATGTCGCTCTATCCCTTAGTTCCGGGCCACGAGATAGTTGGACGCGTGTCAGCAATCGGAGATCATGTAACAAAATTTAAAACCGGAGATCTTGTCGGCATCGGCTGCATGGTTGACTCATGCCGGGAATGTGAAAATTGCAAACAAGGTATTGAACAGTATTGCCTGAACATGCCCACATTTACCTACAGCATGCCCGAAAGACATGGTGATGGTATTACATACGGCGGCTATTCAAACAAAATAACCTGCGATGAAGATTTCGTGCTGAAGGTGTCTGATAAATTGCCATTGGAAAAAGTGGCTCCTCTTCTTTGCGCAGGCATTACTACTTACTCTCCGCTCCGCCATTGGAAAGTGGAAGCCGGAGACAAAGTTGGCGTTGCAGGTCTTGGTGGCCTGGGACACATGGCAATAAAATTTGCCGCCTCATTTGGTGCTGAGGTCACGGTGCTCAGCACTTCTCCATCTAAAGAAGCAGATGCAAAAAAATTGGGTGCACATAAATTTGTACTAACAACCGATCAAGAACAATTAAACACTGCAAATAATTTTGATTTTATTCTCGATACAGTGTCTGCACCACACGACTATAATTTATATCTCGGGATGCTAAAGACTGATGGCACGATGACCTGCGTGGGATTACCTCCTGCCCCAGCCCAAGTTCCCATTTTCACCCTTGCATTTCAACGGCGCAGGCTTTCTGCTTCGGCCATTGGCGGCATTGCGGAAACACAGGAAATGCTTGACTATTGCGCAGACAATAACATCACCTCAGATGTGGAGGTGATCGACATCAAAGATATTAATAGAGCCTACGAAAGAATGGAAAGGAGTGATGTAAAGTACAGGTTCGTGATTGACATGGCAACTATTTAACATCAAGCGTTCTTGATCGCTCAAACAACAATGAAATAAAAAACTTAAATGACCCTGCCTCTCCGTGGGCAGGGTTTGTTACGAGTTGCGTGTCAAGAGACCAAGTCCCCGTGTCGCGTGAAGTTTGCCAACACTATTAACAACACGAAATATCGGCTCCGGACAAAATGTGCAATAGTCTATGTGATGATAAATCTTGGAAATTTATTCTTAGCCCAAAATACAAAATGGACATGTCAGCAAACAACGAAGGGCAGTGGCCTGACGAGTTAGATGCATTAATCGCCGCACCGAAACATCATAAGCTCTTATTTGAAAATGAATTTGTCCGGGTCCTGGATACAAGTATACCACCCAATGAAATTACAGAAGTTCATACGCATCGATTCCCGGCAGCACTCTACGTGATAAGCTGGTCTGATTTCGTAAGATATGATCAGAACGGTAACGTAGTTCTTGATGCCAGGAACCTTGAAAAATCATTCTCGTCCTCAACCGCACTCTGGTCTGGTTCGTTAGCACCTCATGCCCTGAAAAACGTCGGAACCACCGATCTGCATATTATCAGTGTGGAAATTAAGAATGTAATATAAGCACAGCGATCGCATGAAGTGAGACATTGCCTGCATTTTTACCCCTGACAGTCCTGCGTTCACTCCGAAAGGCTAGGGATTTACGAATGATTTATTAAGTGAGACATCAGATCGGTTTTATTGACGTCAGGAGATCGGATCATGCATGGCACTCTTTATAGATCCCTGCTTCATCAAAAGAGGTTAGAATTCTTAGTTGTTGTAAAACATCAGCGGCATATTCGTTCTTTACAAAAAATTCAAGTATGTAAGTGAACTTGCAATTTTCATAGTAGGCCTGGTAAATGTTCAGCTTACCGTGTACGCAGAACTGCCTGAAACTGTCCAAATCAGTCCTGGCGTCAAGTATGAAAACTAATATTTTACTCTCATCCGCTTTTGTTTCACCTATTGTTTCCAGTTGCAACACGGAATAACCACCTGCCAGTCTTTTTCTTATTTCCGCTTCCCTTGCTTTTGATGCCTTCCTTTCTTTGTTAAACGCAAACTGGAATTCATTGGAAGAGCATTTGTGCTGTGATATATATTTGAACTTCCCGTTTTTCAAAACATGTTGTTGCAATACTACATGACGGTTGTCATCAATTGACTCTTTGTATTGTTCCCATTTCGGAATGAATGCTTCGCTGTCGAGGGTCGTCTCAAATTCCACAAATTGGACAATTATATTTTCTTTCATTGCGGTAAATTTTATTCATTCTCTGTTAAAACCAATCTGCACAAATACTTTCCTCAGGCGCGTTGCCTGAATGTTCTTCCATACCGTTTACCACCGCCAGCATTTCTGCGTTTATTGAAATTGGATTGCTGCGAAGCCTGTGGTTGCGGATGCATCAAGGCCACATCGTACGGATGATCTTTTACAACAGGAATTTTTTTGTTGATCAGTTTTTGGATATCAGCCAGGCAGATCTTTTCTTCATAATCGCAGAAGGAAATGGCGACTCCACTGGCTCCCGCCCTGCCTGTTCGGCCGATCCGGTGTACGTAGGTTTCGGGTATATCCGGAAGATCAAAATTTATTACATGGCTCAACGCATCGATATCGATCCCACGAGCGGCGATGTCCGTCGCTACTAATATTCTTGTGCGTTTGTTTTTGAAATTATTTAAGGTCCGTTGTCTTTCGTTTTGTGATTTGTTGCCATGAATGGCCTCGGCCATGATATTGCTGCGATTCAGATCCCTGGCTATCCTGTCTGCTCCGTGTTTTGTTTTTGAAAATACAAGAGCAGTTTGGACTGCTGCATCCGAAAGCAAATGCGCCAGCAACAACCGCTTATTTTGTTTTTCCACGAAATAGAGTGATTGCTGTATAGTATCAACAGTTGACGCGCCCGGACTAACTTCAACTTTCACCGGGTTCTGCAATAATACATTCGCCAGTTGTTTAATTTCGGTTGGTATGGTGGCGGAAAAAAATAAGGTTTGTTTTTGCGCAGGCAACTTACTGATGATCCTTTTTACATCATGCACAAAACCCATATCGAGCATACGGTCTGCCTCGTCAAGGACAAAGAATTTTATTTCGTTCAATGAAACATGGCGCTGGTTTATGAGGTCCAGTAAACGCCCGGGCGTAGCCACTAAAATATCTACGCCTCTGCGCAATGCATTTACCTGGTTGAATTGCGATACGCCGCCAAAAACAACAAGATGTTTTATGTCTAAGTATCTTCCATAGGTCCTCAAACTTTCTTCGACCTGTATGGCTAATTCACGCGTTGGAGTTAGTACAAGAGTTCGAATTCTCCTTCGTTGAGCGTACCCGCTGTTCTGTTGGCGGCTGGCATTTTGTTTTTGCTGATGCATCAGCTGTAGGATGGGAATTGCAAAAGCAGCGGTTTTACCGGTGCCCGTTTGCGCACATGCTAACAGGTCGCGACCCTCTAATATCTTAGGAATCCCTTGCTCCTGTATGGGTGTAGGTTTTGCATAACCTTCATGGTGTAATGCTTTGAGTAAAGGCTCAATGAGCTGTAAATTGTTAAATGACACTTCAAAAAATTTAATTAAAAAATAGGGTAAGGCTACCATCATTTAAGAGCGGGTACTTTACCTGCCTTACATTAAGCCGTCACGGAATTTGAATGGACGTACAAACAAAAAAAGGAGAGCAATAACGTATAAGAGCACGAAGATACACTAATTATCCCGGTATTCAACAATTAAATGCTGGCAAACACCTAAATTTTAGTGGGAAGCTTTTTGCTTAAACTAAATATCCATCTGAAAAGCCTGTGACCAAAATCAGCATGGCGACAGTACATCATGGGGCATCCGCCAGGAATGGTGGAGATGTTATGTTTATGACAAAAATCAACAGCTTCAGTGGAAACACTGCCAGCCTTTTGATCAATCCCTTTATGTATCCACACTCTAGTGATTCCAAGCTCTGCGCATTGTTTCACCACGATATCTGTAATTGCAGGCCTTGTGACGATAACCACACCATCCGGTTTAACAGGAACTGATCTCAGGTCAGGATAACAAATATCTCCTTCGACATTCGCGCATTTGAATTCACAGCAAAAACCGAATAACCGAGCGAACGCAATTTTTTATAAATGAAATTGGCAGGTCTTTTTGTATCTCGGGAAACACCCGCGACAGCAATGTGCTTCTGCGCCAGGAAGTCTTTTGTTGCTTCTTTCATCGTTGTCATATTACGTTCTTTAATTCGTTGCAATATTACGCAAAGAGTTTTCCCTTTTTGATGACCGTCATCATGTTAGCTAACAACTAAATCAAAGTCGCTCCCTATAAAAGGTTTACGGATTGTGAACTCAAACTCCACTTATGCCTGTGCCTTATAATCGCCTCTATCGGAATTTTGCTCGAGTCGTGACTTCAACTGTTTCGCGTAGCCCGCCTTGATCAGACCAAAAAGATCCACGTTCAAATTTAGCAGATACAAAAACCCTTCGGGAGCGAAACTGTAACCTTTCGGTCTGCCGATGTTAAATCCTTTTTTGATCAAGTCATTACTTTCTTCCCTGGTGAGATCATCTAACTGTCTTAAATGAAGGAACAAACAAATTCCTACATTTTGAATTTCATGATTTTCGACCAGCTTCCCGTCCATAGATTCGATAAAAAGTGAATTGCCTTTGACGCCAATTAGTTGTCCTTTGTTAGTTTGACATCCTATGTAAAAATGAATGCACTTAGTTAGTTGTTGCATGGAAAATGATTTTTGTGGTAACAAAACAAAAATACAAACCACCGTAAAGCCGCATCCAGCAGTAAATTAACAGAACCGCAAATTAATTTTAATTCAATTTGGTGATCCAAGGACTCAGTCGTTCTTTTCCAGAATAAAAATCTCTTCTACGGGTTTTTTGAAAACTTTTGCAATTTTCAAAGCTAAAACAGTGGACGGAATATATTTATTTGTCTCTATTGCATTTATTGTTTGTCTGCTGACAGATACTTTAATTGACAGATCCTCTTGCGTCAGGCCGTTAATAGCCCGTTGAACCTTAATATTATTTTTCATCTGATACAGTCCTTGTGTTTTTATACAAGATGTAATTAAACCTCACAATGAATATGATGAGCACAGTAAACATATTGTAAATCATGACCTCGAAAAATGGAGAACCGTAAACAAATAAAAATGCCACCAGCAATAAGGTGTAGCTCACACAGACAGCCCACAGCAAAGATGATAAACGGATCTCTGTTATAAATTCATCTTCATTTTTTTCTTTTGAAAAACTCACCAATAAAGCCCCGATGAGAAAACCTGCACCGACTATAGTATTGGTAATATTGGTATTTCTAAAACTAAAGTACTCAGATCTTCCAAGTGTCCCATCATTTGCGATTGCAAATACCTTAGCATGTATCCAGGCTGCCCCAAAATCATTAAAGCATAATATGATGCCTAACATCGTAGATGGAATCAGGATAAACCAACCAATTTTTTTAAACCTGTTTGGCACCAATAGTTTATTTGACATAATCAAGGCTTTGACAAATGTAAGGTATATTTTACATTTAGACAGCTATTATTTACATTTTGTAATTGATACTTGACAATTCCCCCCGAGTAGGAAGGGAAGCATGTGCCAGTGATCCTGTGTTCAAAGCTGCTTTATCTCTGCGATCAGATCCTGCAAAACTTTTTTTGCATCTCCGAAAAGCATGGAAGTTTTTTTACGGAAGAAAAGTTCATTTTCAATTCCTGCATAGCCAGGTTTCATGCTGCGCTTGTTGACTATAATTGTTTTAGCTAATTCCACATCAAGAATGGGCATTCCATAAATAGGTGAAGAAGTATCTGTTTTGGCCGCGGGATTTACGACATCATTGGCTCCCAGCACCAGTACAACATCCGTTGATGGAAATTCTTCATTGGCCTCATCCATCTCTTCCAGTTTTTCATAACTCACATCGGCTTCTGCCAGCAATACGTTCATGTGTCCAGGCATGCGCCCGGCGACAGGATGAATAGCATATTTTACTTCAACTCCTCTTTCGTTTAATAATTTCTCAAGATCGTGACATGCGTGCTGGGCTTGTGCCACAGCTAAACCATAACCCGGAACGATCATTACTTTGTTCGCGTAAGCCATCGCAACAGCCGCATCGCTTATATGAATTTCTTTGTAACCACCCTGCTGTTTCCCAGCTGCGGCTGCAGCACCACCGCCAAATGAGCCGATCAACACATTCGCAAGTGAGCGATTCATGGCTTTGCACATTAAAATCGTAAGCAATGTACCGGCAGCACCAACAAGAATACCGCCGGTCAGCATGACTTTGTTGTTGTATAAAAAACCTCCGCAGGCTGCAGCAACCCCGGTGAACGAGTTCAGTAAAGAAATAACGACAGGCATATCTGCGCCACCAATGGGCATGACGAATAGAATTCCATACAAAAGCGCGAATGTCAATACACCATAGAAAATTAATTTAACCCAAACTTCAGCCGCGATACTCGTAGATGCGATATCTAAGAAAAACCCTCTCTGAATATTGGTCATGAGAAACGCAATGCCAGCAAACATCAACAAAAGAAAGAACAGATTTAAAATATGCTGTCCCTTGAATGCAAAGTCTTTAATTGTTCCATTCAATTTACCCCACGCGATCATGCTACCCGCAAATGAAATTGAACCAATCATTAGTCCAAGCAAAATTATTAATAGCTCACCATTTGGTAAATGGATCTCAAATGCACTTGGTCCAAGACTGCTTAAAGGAGGATAAATTGTCCACGATGGATGTTTTATTAATCGATTAAACTCCACAATCGAAATCAAAGCCGCACAAGCCCCACCCATGCCATTAAACATGCTCACCATTTCCGGCATGGCAGTCATCTTTACTTTTTTTGCAGCGAGCGTTCCAACAACTCCTCCGATTAAGATTCCCCCGAAGATCCAACCATGATTATGTAACCTGTTTCCGTCATCATCACGATAAAGAAAAATAGTTCCCAGAATGGCAACGATCATTCCTGTTGCCGCAATCTGATTGCCTCTTCTTGCGGTAGCAGGATTGGAGAGCATCTTTAATCCAAGAATAAAAGTGATTGCACCAAGCAAATAACAAACCGTGAGGATATTCAATTCCATCTATGATAATTAAAAAGTCAAAAGTAAAAATTCAAAAATCTGAGTTTGGTCTTTTTACTTTTGAATTTTGATTTTTTACTTTTTCTTCTTAAACATTTCCAACATTCGATCCGTCACCACAAAACCACCCACGACGTTCAGCGTTCCTAATATCACTGCAAGAAATCCCAGTGTTAAAGCCAAATAATTATCATTCTCTGCCTTGCCCATAACAATGATAGCTCCAATAATTACAACGCCATGAATGGCATTGGCACCACTCATCAGCGGAGTGTGTAACACACTTGGAACACGTCCAATAACTTCAATACCTACGAAGATCATCAGAATGACGATGTAGATCATTTGCTGGTTAGCGGTTATCCAGTTAAGCATATTATGCACCATTCCCATTAAGGGAGTTTAAAAACACTCTGATAGCGAAAGAGTGTTTATGATTAGATATTTTTGAATAAAGAACTAAGCGTACAAGAGTGCGACGCAACGGAAGTTGACAGTAGTTCAAAAGTTGGGTACATAAAAATTATACTCCACTTACCACTCATTACTCACCCTCTCCCATCAACGACTTCACTCGCTCATGCACCACTTCTCCATTATGTGTGATGCAGCAACCTTTCACAAGATCATCCTCCCAATTCAAATTCATGTTGCCATCTTTGTCAATGATCAGCTGTAAAAAATTCAACACATTCTTGCCGTATAATTTACTTGCATCGGAAGGCATACCTGCTGCCAGATTTGAATTTCCTACGATGATGACTCCCTTGTGCATGATGGTCTCTTTGTTCCTGCTCAATTCACAATTACCGCCGGTCGAGGCCGCAAGATCAACTATCACCGAACCGGGTCTCATGGTTTCAACCATTTCTGCCGTAACCAATAAAGGTGCGGGCTTGCCTGGTACCTGCGCAGTCGTGATGACCACGTCGGCTTTCATGATGCTTGCAGCAATTTTTTGTTTCTGTCGATTCATGAAATCTTTGGTCTGCTCCACGGCATAGCCGCCAGCTTTGGAAGCGTCGGCGGCTCCTTCTACTTCGATGAATTTTGCTCCCAGGCTTATCACCTCTTCCTTAACCGCAGGCCTTGTATCAAACACCTCCACAACCGCACCCAGTCTTCGCGCAGTTGCCACGGCCTGCAGACCCGCAACACCGGCACCGAGCACCAACACCTTTGCGGGAGCAATTGTTCCTGCTGCAGTCATGAACATCGGGAAATATCTTGAATACATATCGGCAGCCAGCAGCACAGATTTATAACCGGCGATGTTTGCCTGCGAGCTCAGGATGTCCATGCTCTGCGCACGTGTGGTGCGAGGCAACATATCAAGACTAAAAATAGTTACTCCCCTCGCCGCCCATTCGTGCATGCGGGGTATGTGATACAAAGGAAGGTAAACGCCCACTGCCACCTTTGATCTCATCAACGCGACATCGTCAAGTGAGGGCTTATGAATGGTAAGAATTAGCTGGGACAGATTGATTATTTCGCCACGAGGTAGGAGTTTTGCTCCAGCCTTTTCATAATCATGGTCGGACGCAAAGGACTTTTCACCTGCGCCCGGTTCAACTAAGACTTCCAGGTTTTTCTTGACCAGTGTGGCAACCGATTCCGGAAGTAATGACACTCTTGTTTCATGCGGAGGTTCTTTTAACAGGCCTATCGTCATGTCCGATTTCCAGATTTGTAAAGGCGGCAAGGTATCGATTTTTTTTGTGAACCAGGAACGACACCTGCAAGGACCACTTCGAAGAATATCAATCAGTGCCGCTCGAAATTTTTTTGAAAATATTTCTGGAGCAATTGGACAAAACTATTCACAATTCACTCCCGATAGCTATCGGGATCACAATTCACCATTGCCCCTTCACCATCGGATCTTAAAATGTTGCTTCTCTTTGAACTCGTGGCGGAAAAAAATGATGCCCATAAAGAAAAGATCAATGGAACAGCGAACAGCAATATGGTCTTTGATGTGATTCCAGGCTTGTTCCATCTCGCTGCTCCAGTGTATATCATCAAAAATAAAAATGGAATTACTGTTTGACTTGGCCAATAACCAATGAAAATAATTTTCAGTTGGCTCCCTCCGGTGGTTGCCATCGACAAAAGCAAAATCAACGGCTGACAAATGATACAGAATCGCCGGCAAAGTGTGATCAAAATTCCCTTCGACCAATTTTACATTTTCAAGTTGTAAATCTTTAAAGTTTTGCCTGGCAACGTTCGCCAGTTCTGGTGCACCTTCCAAGGTGAATAAATTTGAAGCGGAGTTTGCTAATGCCAGGTAGCTTGTCGTAACACCTAAAGATGTACCCAATTCAATGATCGTTTTAGGTTGATAATTTTTTACTATCCGGTATAATAGCTGACCAAATTTTTTTGATTTGACAGCATGCCTCGCAACAGATGTAACCTCCCGCTTACCCGGCCCGGCTGAAGATGAGCCAGCACCGAAGTCTTCAATGTCTAAGACAGATTTGTCATGCAATAAACGCTTTCGCAGAGATTCTACTTTTTCATAATCATCGTGATCATTTTTGTCATTCAGGATCTTCGTGATGAAATCAAACACAAAGGGAGAATGAATGCCATGACCTCTGCCACTGGAAGCAGTTAAATAGTATTGAAAATATTTTAGACCAAGCTGGAATCTCGAGTACATAGTTTTGAAACGCAGAATTAATAATTATTAATCAATAATTATCAATTATTTCCTCTCCCATACTTCGAACGAGAGAGCATAAGAATTTTTCTCGTCAGGGCTGCATTCACGACTGCTTACGAGTTTCCAATCTTCCTCATTCAATTCAGGAAAAAAAGCATCGCCGTCAAAATTTTCGTGTACCCTTGTTAAATAGATTCGATCCGCGGAGGGAAGAGCGGCCCGAAAAATCTCGCCACCCCCAATAATAAAAATTTCTTTGGCATCGGTTTGTGCCGCAAGAGTGATCGCCTGGTCAATGCTCTGAACCGCCTGGACGCCATTTGCCCTCCAGTTTTTATTCCTTGTAACTACGATGTTAGTTCTCCCCTTCAATGCTTCACCGAGGGCTTCAAAAGATTTGCGACCCATAACAACAGGCATACCCCAGGTGACGTTTTTAAAATATTTCATGTCGGTAGGTAAATACCAAGGCAGTTTGTTGTTTTTCCCAATAACATTATTCTCTGAAGCAGCGACGATGAAACTGATTATCACGATAAAGATTTGCTGGCAAATCTAAAATTCGAAATCCGAAATCCGAAATCCGAAGTCGAAATCCGAGATTCGATCCCGATAGCTATCGGGACCGAAATCAGCAATCTTATTATACCGCCACCGGTGCTTTAATTGGCGGATGGGATTGATAATTTTCCAGGATAAAATCTTCAAACCTGAAATCAAAAATGTTTTTCACAGAAGGACTTAATTTCATTGTCGGGAGTGGATAGGGCGTTCTGCTCAGTTGAAGTCTTACCTGTTCCATGTGATTGCTGTAAGTGTGCACGTCGCCAAAAGTGTGGATGAATTCTCCCGGCTCGAGATCGCAAACCTGTGCGATCATCATGGTGAGAAGAGAGTAAGAAGCAATATTAAAGGGAACTCCAAGAAATACGTCGGCACTGCGCTGGTAGAGTTGGCAAGAGAGAGCCCGCTTCCGGCTTCCCCCTTTGGAGGAAGAACCCCATACACTATCCTCGCTTTTCGTAGAATCATTTCTAATAGCAGAATTTTGATTAAGCAAGGGCTGCGTGCTGAGTTCTCCCCCGTCGGGGGAGTTAGAGGGGGCTATGTAAAACTGAAATAGAATGTGGCAAGGCATCAACGCCATTTTTGGAAGATCGGCTACATTCCATGCGCTCACGATCAACCTGCGACTGTCGGGATTTGTTGTTATTTGTTTAATGAGGTCGCTAATCTGATCGACGACTTTTCCATCGGCCCCTTGCCAGCTGCGCCACTGCTTGCCATACACCGGACCTAATTCTCCGTTTTCATCCGCCCACTCGTCCCAAATCCTCACGCCGTGGTCCTTTAGGTAAGCAATATTTGTTTCGCCTTTCAAAAACCACAGCAATTCATAA
>VBAQ01000275.1:648-4121 GCA_005883765.1 Bacteroidota bacterium | reverse complement strand
ATGAAAGTTAGTGAGGTTAATACTTTCAACAAACAGGTCAATGATGCGTACCTCGTTATCTTGTTCGATTATCTGATCCAGCGACTTCGGAAAAAGAATGCTTTGAGTTCTGTTTTTTCCTTGTATGAATTGCATTGTTGAAATTAGATTTCTAATAAATGCAATTGCAGTAAAACTTATCAAGGAATGTGAATAGTTTTTAGACAGTCTGACGGCCAGGTATTGCTGCAGGTGGGATATTTTATAACGTCCAGCCCGGAACTGCTGCCCAATTGAAAATATAAACTTGAAGTTAATAACAAAAAGCCAAATAGATATTCGTCTGCCCGAACCAAAGTACAGCGATGCAAACAGCCGAAGTTTCAACGTCCAGCCCCACTTGCAGCAATACCAATGTTAGCAGCAGGGCTTTCTCGTTGTCGCAAATTAATTAACGTTGTTTAAAGTCACCTGTCCCAGTAGTTAAATAAGAAAACAAACTTCTTGTAATCCAATGATTCCAACCTGGTTCACAATCTTTGAAACATTCAATGTCGGGTGTTAAACCTTCATGCGTAAAAGTTAAACTTGTTGTTCCGTTATTTTCGGTGAAGTCAAAAATCATTTTTGTATTCAGCCATTCTTTTTTGTCGGAATACCAAGGCATGTAGCAATCAGTAACTAACCAAACAACTTTTTTGTTAGGAATTAATTCTGCAACGGTCATGTTGAAGAATGAATCGCCTCCCATCTCTATTACGAACTTGTCGTTTTGTTTTTCGGAGCTTCCGCTAAAAGTTACTCCCCACCATTCCTGCACTTTGCTGATTTTTTTTATCGCCTCATTTGCACTAATGTTTACTGAAATGCTACGGTTGAAATTTTTGTTTTCCATTTTATTTTTTTCTTTTAAAAGTTGATTTCTTATTTCTGCTGCCTTAGTCATTTCTGCTGACGGTGTGCCAACCGTGACAAAGTGAAATAGCCAATCTTTAATAATCATATTCCAACCTTTCTCACACATGGCATAACATTCCATTTCGGGCACAAGTCCTTCGTGTGTAAACCGAAGAACAGTTTTATCGCCTGTGTTACTTATCTCAAAAATCATTCTTGTATTTGTCCATTCTTGCTTGTTCTTTTCAAGCCAGTAAAGTGTGCTGTCGGTAACAAGCCACACTATTTTTTTGTCAGGCAGAACTTCAATCAATTTTTGTTTTGAGTAATGCTGATTTGGATGATGAATAATAAACTCATCATTCAATTTTGAACTGCTGCCTTCAAAATCTTTGCTCCACCAATTTGTAACATCAGTGCTGCAGTTGAAAACATGTTGCGGTGATTTTGCAACTTCTATGGTTGCTGTGAAATTTTTGTTTTCCATTTTTTTTTGATTTAAAATTTATTTGCTCTTATCAAATCCTTTACTTGCTCCTTCTTTTACCTTTGTAACATTTGGTCCGTCTCCCGCTCCTTCATAAAAGGAGAGGTCTTCATTTATTCCGACTAACCTCCAGCATTGTCCGCCTGGAGCTTGAAAGTAGAGGTGAGGGTCAGGCACATCAAGTTTCCTGACACCGAAGTCAAGAATTTTTTTCGTCATCTCTTCTACATTGTCTGATTTGATTTCAAGCCACATCGCCCGTGCAGTTCGTAAGAACTCGCTTTCATCAGGAACATTTCCATAAAGAAAGCCGATGAAATTTTCTCCCAGATGAAGAAAGTCTCTTTCATCTTCCTCTTTCATTATTTTGCCACCAAGGACATCGCAATAAAATTTACGAATGTTGTCACGGTCTTTTCGCGGGACAATAACCGATGAATGATTTCCAAAAATTACTTTTGCCATGATTGTTTTGATTTTAATTATTTGTTTGCTTTATTATTTAAAATTGTTTGCAATTTGCTGAGTTTCGTTGTCCAGAATTTGTCAAAGTAGTTGATGAAATCCTGCAACTCATTAAAGCCGTCTTGCTTCAAAATGCAATGCCGTTCCCTGCCAATGCCCGTAATAGAAATAAATCCTGCACCGTAAAGAATTTTTATGTGCTTTGAAACAGCAGGTCGGCTCATGTCAAAGTTTTCCGCTAAAGAATTTATCGTCAAACTTTTTTTTGAAAGTAGTTGCAACATTTGTCTTCTGCTTGGATCCGCAATTACCTGAAAGGCATCTAATGTTTGTGTTCTCATGGCTTCATTGTTTTTAGTGATTCCTCCATTTTCTTTAAGCAGCTTTTCCAACCCTCTGTGTGAGCGAGAATGTCTTCCAGCACAACAAATCCGTTGTGTTGCAACTGTAATTCTGTTCCGTTATCTTTTGGAACAAGTGTCCACACCACAATTGAATTGTAGTTTCTGCTTTTGTCCTGTGTGCTGCCGTTCCACGAATAGGATAGTTTGGTAAATGGTTTCACCTCTAACACTTTGCAATCAACAACACCTTCATACTTGCTGTTGGGTTTTGCCGTGAAAGTGAAACGAAATTTGTGTCCTACGATTGGCTGAAAATCATTCTTCATTAGCCATTGTTCTATGAGTTCGGGCTTCGTGAGATATTCCCAAACTTCTTCTGGTGACTGATTAAAATGCCAAGTTTGTTTTATTTCTTTTCGCATATTGAGTAACTTAAAAGTTACGCAAATGTATAGGTAACTTTAGAGTTACGCAAATTTTATTGAGAAAATATATTTAGGGAATGGAAAAGTTGAGAGATTAGTTATGTGTCAGACTGTGAGGTTGTTTTGCCTTGCTGCTAACGTTCACGGCTTGCTGCGGGCCGTTGAATTTAAGAAATCTTCCGGCTGAGCCGCACTACAAATTCATTTTTTATTAACCGGCGGAGCCAACACGTTGCAGGCTGGCAGCAAACCGCGTGTTAGCTGGCGTTATTCTTTTCTCAAGGCTGCTTTTCTTTAAAAGAATGAAGGATCTTATCAAATTGATCTTGTTTGTCAACAGAGACTTGAACATAGCCATACACAACATTATATTGTTTAATTGTCTTCCAGTGACGTCCTACATCGTCCTGCCCTGATATTGTTATAGTGTCCTTCGATAAAAAGATGGTATTTATGTCTTTGCCATATTTTGTGTAGGCATTTTTATAGAAAGCACTTGCAGCTAGATTGTCACTGAAAAATATTCGAGAGCTGTCAGGATATGTATATGTATCAGCATTTTCATTTTCGAAATTCAGCCTTGTTAAAGTATAGCCTCTTGGTAATTTTAGTGAGTAAATGAAAGCTTGTCCCTTGTTATTGCGTGTGCCAAATGAAACTGTTTTTGTGCTACTGCAACTACTCAGTAGAGGTAAAAACGAAAGTATAGTCAGGAGTTTTGTCATTAAGATAAGTTCAATTGAAACCGAAACCGCTTTAATGCCAGCTAACGTTAGCGCATTGCCGAAGTGCCGGAAATAGAATTCCTACAGCTCGGCCGCGGCGTAAATTTTTTAATACGCCGCATTACCAAAGTACAATAGAATTACAAAAGCT
>VBAQ01000275.1:0-418 GCA_005883765.1 Bacteroidota bacterium | reverse complement strand
GGAACGTCCACAAAATGAGCAAAAGTCCTGCAATTATTAGGGCCATTTCGTAAATAACTTTTTTCCCCGTGAAAAGATGCGCTGTTTCTTCAAAGTCGGTAGGGGAGCAGATTTTTTTGACAATTACCTTGGTCTTAAAGGTCAACAGAAGGGCGAACGCAAGCAATAGCATGAAAATAAAAATGCTTACTATCAAAAATGGTGCTTGGTTGAATTGTGCCGATGCGTCTGAATATTCTTTTGATTGAGTAGCAAAAGCCACATAAGTTAATACATCTCTTAAAGTTCCAATGACTGTCAAAAGGAAGTAGAGACCAAGAATCTTAATTGCAACTTCAAAAATGTCCGATTTTTTCATTAGCAAATCTCCAGTAAGGGTTGCCTACAACACTCTAATTTATGCTATAACACGCTGCAT
>VBAQ01000274.1 GCA_005883765.1 Bacteroidota bacterium | reverse complement strand
CATATTTACTTTGGATTCTAAAAAGCACATGACGGTTATTACGGCTAACGGTGATGCCGGAATTTTATATGGAATATTTCATTTTCTAAGGATGATGCAAACCCACCAGGCTATCTCGAATGTTCATATAACCAGTACCCCAAAAATTCAAAACCGCATTTTGGATCATTGGGATAATTTAAATCGTACCGTTGAACGCGGATATGCAGGTGCTTCCATTTGGAACTGGCACTTGCTGCCCGGTTATATCGATAAACGATACATTGATTACGCAAGAGCCAATGCTTCCATTGGTATCAATGGAACCGTGCTGACCAACGTGAATGCAAACGCGTTGGTGCTTACAAAAGATTATTTGCTAAAAGTAAAAGCGTTGGCCGACGTGTTTCGCAATTATAATATTAAGGTTTACCTCACGGCAAGGTTTAGTGCGCCCATCGACATAGGCGGATTAAAAACCGCGGATCCGCTC
>VBAQ01000273.1 GCA_005883765.1 Bacteroidota bacterium | reverse complement strand
CGGAGGTTTTTTAGTAAAAGCAAATTCCGAAGGACAGCCGGGCCCGCAAACCTATGAAAGAACCCATGCCGACGGCGCGAACATGCTCGCGGATGCATTAGCGCCACATCATGGAATTGTCATGTGGCGTGCATTTGTGTATGACGTGAGGCCACAGAAAAGCAGCGAAAATTTTGACTCGCTGAAAATGGATCCTTCTGCACCAACCATTACATCTGCTGACCGTTTCAAACTAGCATATAATGAGTTTAAACCCCTTGATGGCAAATTCAGAAAAAATGTTGTGATACAAGTGAAGAATGGCCCGATAGATTTTCAGCCAAGAGAACCTTTGTCTCCACTGTTTGGCTCAATGCCAAAAACGCCATTAGTGCCGGAGTTTCAAATTACCCAGGAATATCTTGGCCAGGCAACAAACCTTGTTTATGAAGGTCCCTTATTCAAAGAATGCCTGGACGCCGACACATATGGTAAAGGCAAAGGTTCCACTGTAGCGAAAGTGATCGACGGTTCATTAGAAAATTATTCAATCACGGGGATCGCTGGCGTTTCAAATATCGGAAATGAAAGAAACTGGACGGGCCATCCATTTGGCCAGGCCAACTGGTATGCCTTTGGAAGATTGGCCTGGGATTATGATCTTTCTTCCTCGCAAATTGCCGATGAGTGGGCGCGTCAAACATTCACTAATGATCCGCATGTTGTCGATGCAGTAAAAAAAATAATGCTTTCATCAAGAGAGGCGGTGGTAAATTACATGACTCCGCTTGGTCTTCATCATATCATGGGAACGGGTCATCACTATGGACCGGCACCCTGGGTGAACAATGCCGGGCGGCCGGACTGGAATCCGGTCTATTATCACCGGGCAGATTCGGTGGGTATCGGTTTTGACAGAACGGTCACGGGGAGTAATGCGCTTTCTCAATATGCTGTTGAGGTGCGGCTGCAATGGGAAGATCTAAAAAACTGTGATGAAAAATACTTGCTTTGGTTTCATCACGTGCCATGGCGCTATAAAACCAGGTCCGGAAGAATATTGTGGGACGAGTTATGCTATAAATATTATTCCGGTGTTGACACGGTGAGATGGATGCAAAGAATCTGGGATGGGTTAAAAGCTTATCTCGACACAGAGAGATTTGAGCAGGTGAAAATGTTATTGGCAATTCAAGAAAAAGAGGCCGTGTGGTGGCGAAATGCATGTCTACTTTACTTTCAAACTTTTTCTAAATTGCCAATACCGGCAAATTATGAAAGACCTGATCACGACCTGGAATACTATAAAGCATTAAAATTTCCTTATGCGCCGGGAATTGGAGGAAATTTGTGAATCAGGCGCTGACTGTAAGTTACACGCTGCAAGTTTTGCATGACCTGAGAGACTGGAGCTATATCAACGTGACAGTGCACGGATCAGACGAGTAAAAAAGTAAAACCAAACAACTTAATGGAAACAAATAACTCAAATAAAATTGCCATTGTTACGGGAGGGGGTTCAGGGATCGGATTGGCAATTGCAGAGAAATTTATTCAAAACAATATCAGCACGATCATCATTGGTCGCGACCAGAAAAAACTTGATTCCGCGAAACAAAATCTGGGCGATTTATGTGAAGCCGTCCAATACGACTTGAACCAGCTAGCTGGTATTCCAAAACTTGTCACAGACCTTAACCAACGCTTTGGACACATAGATGTATTGATAAATAATGCTGGAATCAATTTGAAAAAAGAATTTACAGAAGTCACTGATGAGGAGTTTCAAAACATTATTCTCACCAATGTAACATCCGTGTTTGTTTTATCAAGAGAGGTGGTAAAATGCATGCTTGATAAAAAAAATGGCGGGGTTATCATCAATATAAGTTCAATGGCTGCACAATACGGACTTCCGAAAGTGATCGGTTACTCTGCGGCAAAGAATGCTATTGATGGAATGACAAGAGCAATGGCAGTAGAGCTTTCTCCAAGAGGCATCAGGGTAAATGCAATTGCTCCTGGTTTTATTAGAACCGCAATGACCGAAAAAGCTTTTACCGATGATGCTGAAAGAATGAATAAAGCTCTGGCAAGAACACCGATGGGAAAGTTTGGTATCCCGGCAGATATCGGCGATGCGGCTCTCTTTCTGGCATCGGATGCGGCCAAATATATTACGGGCGTAATACTTCCCGTGGATGGCGGAAATTCAGTTGGTTTCTGAACCACGATTTATGTGACTAAAAGGATTATGATGAAAAACTTTCTTTGTTTGGCCATTTCTTTTTTTGCTTTACACAACACTCTCCATTCACAAAATTTAATCACAGAGGAAAATGATGCTGGAACTTTTCCTGTTGCCACATCTTCACTGGCAGCTTCCATTTTAGTAGATCGAAGTGATGATTGGCTCATCGGCAAAGCTGCTTCGTTACTTCAAAATGATATTGAGATGGTGACGGGAAAAAAACCTGAAATCGTTTCAACTATTTCAGCTTCTACGAAAAATATGATCGTCATTGGCAGTATCAATAAATCTTCGATCATTCAAAATTTGGTAAAAGGGAAAAAGTTAAATGTTGACGATTTGAAAGGGAAATGGGAATGTTTCAAGTTGCAAACAATAAATAATCCCATTCAAGGGATTCAAAACGCGTTGGTGGTTGCCGGGAGTGACAAAAGAGGAACAGCTTACGGAGTTTTTGAATTATCGGAACAACTGGGTGTATCACCATGGTATTGGTGGGCAGATGTGCCCGTGAAAAAAAAGAAAGAGGTTTATGTAAAAAAGGGTACTTATAAATTCGGTCCGCCTTCGGTCAAGTACCGCGGCATTTTTATCAATGATGAAGCTCCCGCCTTTGCGGGATGGGCAAAGGAAAAATTCGGCGGGGTCAATCATCAAGTCTATGAAAAAATATTTGAATTACTTCTTCGACTTAAGGCGAATTATCTCTGGCCGGCCATGTGGGCAAACGCGTTTAACGATGATGACACGCTGAACCCCATCCTGGCAGACAAATATGGGATTGTGATGGGCACATCTCATCACGAACCGATGCTTCGCGCACAACAGGAATGGAAGCGATATGGGCAAGGTCCCTGGAATTATGATAGCAATGAAGTGGTGTTGAAAGATTTTTGGAAAAACGGAATCGAACATATGGGCAATCATGAAAGCATTGTCACGATTGGTATGCGTGGTGATGGCGACAAACCAATGACAGAAGGTACTGCGATTA
>VBAQ01000136.1:15280-20124 GCA_005883765.1 Bacteroidota bacterium | reverse complement strand
TTAACTTTGTGAAAAACTTTTCAGACTTTCTCAAGTTGTTATGAAACTGTAGC
This sequence comes from Bacteroidota bacterium, assembly GCA_005883765.1. Lineage (GTDB taxonomy): Bacteria > Bacteroidota > Bacteroidia > Chitinophagales > Chitinophagaceae > VBAU01. The sequence goes on along the minus strand of VBAQ01000136.1, from coordinate 20,071 downwards.
ATACGAATTGCTGCAAAAAAGCAATTATGAAAATGAAGTTTGTCAAAAACATACAATTTACCAGGACCATTAAAGCAGACAACCGCTTGCGTGAATTCAACTTCAGGAAACTTGGGGGCTTACAGGAAGGAACTTTCACTGTTGATGTAGTGGACGACCGCGGGAACCGTATCATGTTTCGCATGCAAAAAGAAAACAATGGATGGAAGATCGTCAGCCAGCCGCTCCCAGACTGGATAATCAAAAGCGAAAGTATTTTTAATGATCTTATCGAGGAAGAGTTGCAACACGCCTAGTGTGCCAATTAACAATTAATAATTATTAATTGTTAGCTCACCCTAAGTACCGCTTCTTTCTTCATTAATCGAGTTGTCGTCGCCGCCAAGACTGTAAGGATTATTTTCTTCGTCTTCTTCGCCAATGTCCTCACTGGCATCGTCACTCTCTGCGCCTGGAACATCGAGATCGCTCCCGCTGACAGCATTGGAAGAAGTTCTTTCGTTCAGCGGCTCCCCTTCGTTATCTGTGCTATCGAGGCCGGCCCGCCTCAATGATTGTTCATCGCGCGTAGGCATATCATTAGCGCTATCATCAAGTAGCTTTCTCTCCAAACGTGAGACGTCGGAACTGTTTTCGGTGACATCCTCATCTGCCCAAACATCGTCTCCCTCCTCATCGGCGGAAGAAATAGTTGTATCTGCATATTCTCCCGGATTGGGCGCATGAATATATTCCTGGCCCGGAATATCCTTTACATCGGGTAAATTAATGGTTGTTTCTTCGTTTTCCAGTTTTTCCTGGTCCCGCACCGAATCCTGCAAATCAGAATTCTGGTTGCTCCTGGGATTATGTTTTGCTTTACTCATGATCGCTGATTTATGTTTTACTTGCGCTTGGGCTTGTGATGCTGATACTTTACATTATGAGTAATGTCGTTGCCTTTAAATAGTTGCTCCTCATTTTTTCGGTCGTCTAGATCGTCGCGAATATCAGGTTGCCTGTTTGAATTGAACTTGATATTTTTTTTGGGCGGTTCTGTTTTATATTTTTTCATAGATGTTTTAACCTAAGAAAGAGAAAAACTGTGCCATGATTCTACCCGTGATCTCGAATGGAAAGTGATAGTTGGTTTCCATCATTGTGCAAAAAATAAAGAACTACATCACGCATGGATTAAAAAAAATATTTCTCTTAATTCCCAGGTTAGAAATAATTAGGTAATTCACCTACAAAGTGATTTTTTTCACGAAAAAAACAAAAAGCGAATCTTAAAGACTCGCTTTTTTCTGAAAGAGTGTAGAAAAATTTCTACTAACAATCCAACCGTCCATCTATAATCCGCTTCTGTCGACTCTCATTGACCATTATAACAAGTCGTACTTTTTTGATTTGTAAATCGGCTTATCGTAAAATAATGGTTTCCCGTTTTCCAATTTTACCTTTGAAACTTTTCTTTTGAGCTTGTCGTTCTCCGCGGGAACAGATTTCATAGGAATTACCGGAGCCAGGGGCCTAATGGTAATATCCTCCAGTTTCTGAAGTGGTGCGCTATAATTCATGGAAAATTGTTTTTGAACTGATTGAGAAATAATTAGCCGAAAATTCTATGCCAGCAAGAAAGAAATTTCCAAATCGGCTAAAAATCTTTTTCCACCGCGCACGGTATGAGTATTGATATAAAACAAATCAATCATGACTCCTCAGACGCCCTACTAAAAACTTTTATTTGATAACGAACAACCTAACCTTCATCCAGTTCTTTCATTGGTATTATCCCAGTGGCGGGAAATTATGGAACCATTTTGCTAGGGAGGCTTCTTTTCTCTCGAGCCTGGGCATTACCGGGGCGTGGTTGCCGCCTCCATACAAAGGAGGAAGCGGAGCCGCTTCAGTAGGATACGATATATATGATCTTTTCGACCTCGGAGAATTTGATCAAAAGGGGACGGTCGCAACCAAGTATGGCAAAAAAGAAGAATTCATTAAGGCTGTTAAAAAAGCCCAGGAGAATAATATCCAGGTTATTGCCGATACGCCATTTAATCATAAGGCGGATGGAGACCAGCTTGAAAAGGTCAGCGTGAGAAAAGTAAATCCCGAGAATAGAAACGAGTTTATTTCCGAACCCATGGAGATCGAGGCCTGGACTAAATTCTTTTTCCCGGGAAGAAATAAAAAATATTCCGAATTCATCTGGGATTACCATTGCTTTTCAGGGGTTGACTGGGCAGAAAATCTTAAAGAGAGCGGCATATACAAAATTTTAAACGAGTATGGCGAAAGTTGGGAGAAATTAGCAGAGGAAGAATATGGGAATTATGATTACCTGAGCTATTCGGACATTGAGTTCAGGAATAATTCGGTGAGAGAAGAACTAAAATATTGGGGAAAATGGTTTTTGGAAATAACCGACATTGATGGTTTTAGGTTGGACGCTGTAAAACATATCAACCCCGAATTTGTAAACGAATGGATCGATTATATGAACAGCATTTCGCCTAAGAAATTATTTTATGTGGGCGAATACTGGAACGATCAAAATGCGGAGAGCCTGAAAAAATATCTTGACGTTTCCCAGGGCCGCATGCAGTTGATTGATGCGCCACTCCATCACAACTTTTACCGCCTCTCTACCCAAGGCAGGGACTATGATGTGAGTAAGATATTTGAAAATACATTGCTTCAACATCGTCCTGAATTGTCAATAACCTTTGTGAGCAATCATGATTCGCAGCCTTTGCAATTACTGGAAAAGCCCATTGCTGATTGGTGCAATCCACTAGCTTATGCGATCATCCTTTTGCGTGAACAAGGCATTCCCTGTATTTTTTATCCGGATCTATACGGTGCAGAGTATGCGGACAGAGGCAAGGATGGACATGAATATCACATTATTTTAAACAAAGTAAATGGGCTGCCAACGATGATGCTCATTCGCAAGCACCTCGCTTATGGAAAGCAACATGATTATCTCGACCATAAAAACACCATTGGCTGGACGAGGGAAGGCGTTGAAGAAAAAAAATACAGCGGATGCGCGGTACTCTTAAGCAATGGTGACGATGGCTGGAAGTACATGGTAATAGGAAAACAACATGCGGGAAAAGTGTTTGTTGACTGCCTCGGGAAGATCGGCAGAAAAATAATGATCGATAAAAATGGCGGCGCAAAATTTTATTGCAAGGGAGGCAGCGTTTCAGTCTGGGTGAATAGAATGGTTATTGAAAGAAAGATGTTGGAATATTAAGAACCCCACGTAACGCCTATTGCTTATTGCCTATTGCTTATTGATTACTCATCACTCATTATTCATTACCATGGGGCCTCATTTTGTCTGAATCTTTTTTCAATAGCTTGCTCCTGAGATTTTTTGAGATGTGAAGTTTTTTTCAATATGCCTATGAACTGGGCAACTTCTTTTTCAGATGCCGGGCAACCGACGTTTGCTCCTCTTTTTTCCAGGCCATCACCTTCAGCTCTTAATTGTGAATCTGCTAATAGGTTTCCGTCCTTATCAAAGATCAGCCAGAAAGGAATACCCTGGTTATCGCCATTATACTTTGCGCGAAATTCATTGGCACCGGGATTCTCAAGATTTTTTTTATCCCTTGATTCATCGACCACCAAATACCTGATCACATAATTATTATCAAAAAAATTCTTGCAGTTTTCATCGTTGATCGAACTGTCCATTCTATGACACCATGCACACCAGGAAGCGTGGAAAATGATCAGCACATTCTTTTTTTCTTTACCGGCCCTCTGCATGGCTTCCTGCATAATTTCGTCAACGGAAAGTGGCCCATGTTGAGCACGGGAGCCAAAGAAAGAAAAGAGAGCAACAAATAGAAGAATGGTACGTGGCTTCATAAACACTTTTCATAAAGCTAATAAATCAAAACGTACCATTTCTGTATAAAATGCTAAACCGTGAACATGGCAAACCCACACGTAGCACTTAGGCCACACACTCCTGTGTTCAAGAAATCCCGACCTTTTATTGAATTAGATTTTAAATTTGCCCTTTCTCATCGCTGAACCCCGACATCAACGCCATGACTAAGCTTTCGGTCAACATCAACAAATTTGCGACACTCCGCAACTCGAGGGGTGGTAACAATCCGGATGTAGTAAAAGCCGCCATTGACGCGCAACGTTTCGGCGCGGATGGGGTAACAGTCCATCCCCGCCCTGACGAGCGACACATTCGTTATAACGATGTGAGGGAAATAAAAAAAGTCATCACCACAGAATTTAACATCGAAGGTAATTGTACGGAACAGAAATTTGTCGACCTGGTATTGGAAGTAAAGCCTGAGCAGGTGACACTTGTTCCGGATGCGCTCGGGCAGTTGACGTCTGATCATGGTTGGGATACTGTTAAGAACAAAGATTATTTAAAGGAGATCATTTCAGTATTTAAAAATGCCGCCATTCGTGTTTCTATTTTCGTTGATCCTGTAATTGAAATGGTAGAGGGCGCTGCTGCTACCGGAACCGACCGTATCGAACTTTACACCGAGGATTACGCCAAACAATACGCATTAGGTAAAAGAGACCGCGCCGTAGTGCCTTATGTTGCGGCGGCAAAAAAAGCAAAAGAGTTAGGCCTGGCGCTAAATGCCGGTCATGACCTTGATCTCCATAACTTAAAATTCCTGAAACAAAACATTCCGTGGTTGGATGAAGTAAGTATTGGCCACGCACTTATTTGCGATGCGATTTATTTGGGTTATGAAAATGCGATTCAGCTTTATAAAAGGCAGTTGATGTAATGAGTGATGAGTAAAG
>VBAQ01000136.1:0-15212 GCA_005883765.1 Bacteroidota bacterium | reverse complement strand
TATTCGTTACTCATCACTCATTGCTCATGACTCATTATTTTCTTCGCCGCATTCCTCCCACTAACCAGCGCAGCCTCCACTGTTCCAGGGGCGGGTCCTTCATAAAAAGCCTCTCCTGCAAAAAATATGGTACTATTGACTGGTGTATTGAAAATTTTTAGCGCTTCTGCTGAGCCTACCATACTATAACTATATGCCCCTCTTGCAAAAGGATCATTTCGCCAGTTGGCGATCAAGGAAGCAGTCAATAATTGCGTAAGCTCACGACCTCGCATTTTAAAAATATTTGAAAGAGACTGTAAGCCCAATTGCAGTATTGTTTCATCATCTTTTTTTTCCAGTTCCCAGGCCTGTGGACCTCCTGCCCACCCTGTGAGCAAGGGATATGAAGACGGTAATTGTGTCCACCATGTAGGGACAGGCTCATTGGCAAAAAGAAACCCTATGTTTTTTTTCTTTTCCTCCCAAAACGCCTCTTTAAACTGCAATAATACTTTTACCACGGAGCCAAAGCCTATTTTTCTCGCAGCCATGAAGTAATTATCAATGGTCGGATGAAAACGGATAATCCCTGGCTGGGTCTGCAACAAGCCCAATGAAACTGTAATGATCACCTTATTGCCATTGTAGGTTTTCCCATCTGTAGTTATAACGGTTACATCGTTTTTTTTCCACCCGATCTCTCCGACAACTGCCGAGGTGAGAATTTGTCCACCTAATCCTTTGCATTGCTTTTCCAGGTGGTTGATCAGTTGATCATGTCCACCGGGCACACGATAATGGCTATTCTCTTCTTCCATCCACTCCTCCCGCAAAGCTAATAAGCTCGCTTTCGAAGTATCAGCTACATCAAAGCCCTCGGCAAACCGGACTACCGATGTTCGCAGGCCCTTGTATTTATCGTCGCTAAAATATTTTTTAAGAAATTCATCGACCGTTAAATCCTCTTTTACCTCATTCATTTTTGTTATCAGCTCCTCCCAACCGATAGCAAATTCATCCTGCGTTTTCCACTCACCATTAATGACACGGGAATATCGGCCTCTTTCATCAACTGGATGGTCAACGGGAGATTGCCGTGAATAAATTCAGCACTTTTCTCTACTGGCCTTTCAAAGGAAGAGTTATGTATCGTGTGAATCCTGCCACCGAGGCGGTCTTCGGCCTCAAGAACAGTTACCCTGTTTCCTTGTTCAAGCAATTCGCGTGCAGCCATTAGCCCTGCAGCGCCCCCGCCGACGATAATTATTTCCTTTGCTTTAAAAACTCCACTCATACCATTTATTAAGTGGACACGCTAACAATCGCGATCGTAAGATTAATATTCAATCCGGTATTCAAATTTTGAAGGTGTCTCAAAAAAATCGTCACTGGTTACTGAAATGGTCACTTTCTTTTTGTCTTCCGATAATTTTAGAGCTTTGCCTTCCGCTTTTTTTGCAGGACGGGGAAGATTGATCACATAATTTGCAGTAATAGGCGACCCCATGCTGGACATCTGTTGCAGGGACTTCATGTATTCATCGGTTTGAACAGTTGCGTATTTTGCTTTGTTCAAAGTTTTTGCAATCAAATTGTTCGTAATGGTTACATCAAAAAAATCATCAAAGCCCTTGATCTTTGTTTTGTCGCCCATGCCCAGTCCTGGAGGCATTTGATCTCCAGTTGGTAATTTTTTCGTAATGGCTTCGGATATTTTTGGCATCGCTGTATTCAACATTTGTAAATCGGTGAGTTTTTGAAATGGAAAATTTGTCCTGGTAATTAATTTTTCATCTTTCATGTTCAAGGCAAGTCTTATACTGCCCTGGTCAACGATCTTTCTTTCCGGCGCAGAAAGACCCTCGATACTGTCTGCCAGACCTGCCATCGATATAGTGGTATCCGTGTTCCCTATTTTTTCAACACTGTCGCCTCCCATTGTTTTCAGCATACCCACCAGGCTACTCATGTCGGAAGTGTTGCTTAATGAACCGCTTCCGTCCTTATTGATCGTAATCTCCTGTGTCGTTTCGCAACCAACCAGGAAAAACAAATAGCTTAAAAGAAAAAGGCAAATAAAGTTTTTCATCGTTTGTCGTATTATCAAATAATATTTTAGAAATTCAGCATCATCTTAACCACCATCTCCTTTAATAAAGAAGCATCCGGCGTACCGGAATTGTTGATCCCAATGCTTTTGAGGTTGTACTCGCTCAAAAGGAGTATCAATTTCTCAACATCGGGATAACTATAAATGTTGGCAGCCTTTAGATAATCTTTAATAAAAAAAGAGTTGATGCCCAGCGAAGCGGCAACTGTCTTTTCATCTCTTGTGTTTAATCCATGGATCATGAAAACCTTACTAAAAAAGCTATAAAGCGATGGAAGTATAAACTGAATGGGAGCCGCCTTCGGATTGGCTTCGAAGTATTGGATAATTTGAATGGCTTTCGGAAGGTTTTTGGTTGCCAGTGCAGCCTGCAATTCAAACACGTTAAAATCTTTGCTTACACCAACATATTTCTCCACGTCATCTTCCGTAATATTTTTCCTGTTGCTGAGATTGATCAATATTTTATCGACCTCGTTTTCAATGCGGGAAAGGTCATTACCAATGTGATCAACCAAAAGCATCAATGCTTTATTTGAAATTGTATGCAGTTTTGATTCGACCAACTCTTCTGTCCATTCGGGAAGCTGATTGTCGTATAATTTTTTAGTGGTAAGGACTACTCCTTTTTCTTTTAGCAATTTCGCAAGCCGGGTGCGGCCGTCCACCTTTTTTTCTTTGTATGAAACAACAAAAATGGTGGAGTGAAGCGGGTTCTCAATATAGGCCTCTAATTTTTCAATGTCGCGCATTTGCTGCGCTTCCTTTAATAATACTACCTGTCTCTCGGCGAACATCGGGTATCGGCGACAGGCATTTATTATATTGGGCCATTCTGCATCTTTTCCGTAAAAGACGGTTAAATTAAACCCTGTTTCAGATTCATTTAATATCTGGGTTTCTGCAAAGTCCATTACTTGATCTATAAAATATTCTTCTTCGCCTTCTAACCAGTAAATGGGTTTGTATTGGAGTTTTTTCCAGTCAGATATGATCGTATTGGCCAGCATAAACTGCTAAGATACAAGGTTTCTATACCCGAAAATTTCTGATTTTTTTCAAAAAAAGGTTTCTGGCACGGTTTTTCGAAAATCAGGACTGGCTGAAACTTCGAAATGCGAATAAACCCAATCCGCTCCCGGCGGGCATTTTCCTCAAGAATCAGCTCAAAAAATAAATTGTAACTATAAAAACCTTCGACAATGACAAACACTAATTATCCTTCTGCTACTCCTAACCCGCAGCCACGAGGTAGCAATAACAAAAGTATTGTTATCGGTGTATTGGCTGCTGCCTTATTGGGCACATGGGGTTATTGGCTGTACAAAAACAATCAGTCTGCGCAAGAAATCACCAATCACCAAACAAAAGAAACGGCTTACATGTCTGGCAGGGATTCTGTGCAATTACTGTACAACGATGCTTTGTCCCGTCTTGATTCTATCACAGGAACTAACAACAATTTGCAGGGACAGCTCTCAGACCGTAACAGCGAGATCTCAAAATTGAAAACTGAGATCAACAGCATTTTGAAAAAGAAAAATGCAACCCAGGCTGAACTGGCCAGAGCAAAGCAGCTAATCAATGAACTTAATTCCAAGATCGAAACCCTGGAGGCCGACAATGCCAGGCTTACCGGCGAAAATCAACAGTTAACATCTGCCAATACGCAGTTGACGACTGAAAAAACAACGCTGGAGCAAAATCTGCAAACAACAACTGCTGAAAAAGATGAATTAGCATCTACAGTTGACGTTGCCTCCACCTTCAGTGCTGCGAATTTTAAGATCACGCCCATCAACGAAAAAAGAAACGGGAAAGAAAAAGCTACTTCGACAGCAAAGCGTGTAGACAAGCTGGTTCTCACTTTTGATGTAGAAAACCGTATTGCAAAATCAGGCCCAGCTGACATGTACGTTGTCGTAACGGCTCCCGATGGTCATGTGATTTCTGATGCCTCGATGAATTCGGGCACATTCACTACACGTACTGATGGTGACAAAACATTCACTTCTAAAGCAAGCATCGATTACCAACAGGGTACTCGTAAGGCTGTATCCATTCCAATTCGTCAAAAGGATTTCCAAACTGGCGATTACAAGATTGAAGTATATGAGAATGGGTTCAAAATCGGTGAAGGCGTAAGAACCCTTAAAAAAGGTGGTTTATTCGGTTAATTGAAGTTTCCAACTCCTACAACCACGACCGTCCTGATTTTTTCGGGACGGTTTTTTTATTGATACATTCTCCGTCGCCTTTCCTTTGTCATTCATTTAAATTTTTTAATGTTACGCTTCAATATTATTTAACCACATTTTTTTCACAGTAGCATAAACCATCATCCTGACGAAAGCCATTTCACTAATTTTACCAGTCAAGCAAAACATTCTCTCATGCCACATAATTCGAGATCTGTCCTGCTATCAGTTGCATTGCTTTTAGGTTTTTCATTTCTATCTGCCCAAACAAATTTTAAATTAAAGTACAACAACTCATCTGTATATGCTGGTATTGAAGTGGGGTCAAAGGGCGTGAAAATGAGCGTGATTGAGATCGGGAGAAATGCCCAGAGCCGCGGGGCTTTCAATATTTTAAAAGACAGCTCAGTAAACACCGACTTCATTTCCTTTTCTGAGCCAACTTTCCATGCTACACTTGAAGGAATTTGTGGTCTGTACTCGACCCTTGTAAAGCAATATAAAATTCAACCAAGATACGTGTTCACGCTCGTGAGCAGTGGCGTAAAGATCCAGGCGGAGAAAGAAAATAAAACAAGCTGGATAAATAATCTGATCGATTCTTTCAAATTAAAAATAAAAGATAGCGAACGCCAGGTGTCGGTCATTGACGTGCTTGAGGAGGCCAGGCTTTCTCACCTTGGCATCGTTCCCGAGACCAGAAGGTATAATACTTTTTTAATCGACATCGGCAGTGGTAACACAAAAGGAGGTTATTTTCCCAACGGCAATACACGTGATTTCAAACTTTTTCAATTGAGCTGGGGGACCAAAAGCACAGCCAATGCTGCAGAAAAAAGATGCGGTGATGATAATGGTATTTTAAATTTCAACAAGCAATTATACCGTGTGCTCTCCGAAGCGGAGAATTCTGAAATCATTTACGCCGTCAACGAAAGCGGTTCCTATCCAAAAAGCGATAATGTAGCTTTTAGTGGCGGCATCTCCTGGTCCGTAGCTACGCTCATGTTCCCGGAATTGATCGACAACTCTGTTGTGGCCGTTACATTTGAGCAAGTGTTGAAATTCCAGGAAAGACTTTATAATAATTTTTCTTCGGTGTCCGAAGCCGCGCTGACCAGGAACCTGATGGATAAAACTTTGGACAAGGACGCCGTTGCGAGGGAAGTAAAAAGAGTGCACCAGGTGTTTGATCAAAAATCATTAATGGCCGGTACTGGTCTTTTAATAAAGATCATGCGGCAATTTCAATCTATCTATGAGGGGAAACAATTCTACCTCGTGAAAAATGGGCAGGTTGGATGGATATCTGCATATGTTGATCAAACTGTCGGCAAGTAAGCAACCGGGATGTTGTACACCTGTTATTCATATCCAATGGTCCGAAAGGACTCTCCCACGGAGTCCTTTCGGACCATTGGAATTTTTAATTGCCTGACCTATGAAGGATTCTAAAAATCTTCTTCTCGTTTTAGTCTCCTCCGGATTAATGCTCACATGGGTATATCATTTGTACGATAAATCACACTATTCAAATCACAAGTTCGAAGTGTTGGTCAAGGATTCACTGGCAACACAAGAAGCGATCCGGGATTCTTTACAAAAATTATTCAACGAAAAAACCATGGAGCTCGATACAACGAAAACTGCGACAGATTCCCTGAAAGGCAGTTTGGATTCAACAAGGTCGAAGATCTTTGCGCTTCAAAAACAGATCGGCGATATTTTGAAGAATCGAAGCGCAACAAAATCAGATCTGAAAAAAGCGAGGGATCTCATTGCAGAATATAAAGAGAGAGTAGAAGAGATGAAAGCAGAAAATAATGATCTTGAAGCGGAGCGCATCCGGTTGAATGGCGTTTTGTCCCAGTTGAATGATGAGATGAAAGGCCTCCAGGACAATATTCAGAAAATATCGCAGGAGAATAAAGAGTTGACTGAAACGATCAACCAGGCCTCAACCTTTATTGCGTCGGAATTGCATCTCTCTGTCGTCACAACAAAAACAGGAAATAAAGAAACCGAAGTTTCCTCTGCGAAAAAAGCCGATAAGCTCATTTTTTCATTTACTCTTCAAAATAACATAGCAAAAGACTCTTATTACGATGTGTACGTAGTTATTACCCAGCCTGGCAATAAAGTCTTGCAAAATGATGTATGGGGAGCGGATTATTTTGTTTCAAAAACAGAGGGCACGAAACCGTACACAGCCAAAATCCATTTTGAATATAATCGTGGAGAAAAAAAGAAAATTCTTTACACGATCCAGCCTGATAACTTTCTTGCCGGCACCTATGAAATGCAGGTATATCAAAATGGAATATCGTTGGGCGAAACAACAAAATCCCTAAATTAAAAAAGGCTTCGGATCGCGAAGCCCTTTTCAATAATTCGATCACGCTCCTATAAGTTGTGACCGAAGCCTACATAATATAAACCGCCTACGTCAGGATTGCCAAAGGCGCTCCTGTAATATTTATTCAGCAGGTTGGAAGCACCGATCTTGATCTGGCTTTTGCTATTTTTCAATTTACAGGTCACCTGCGCGTCGAGAGTACCATAGGACGGAATAGGACCTGTTCCAAATGTGCCTTGCCACAATACCTCATCCTGCCATCTCCAAAGTATGTTAAAGCCGACATTTTTATACAGTTTATCATTACTCAAACCAATATTATATCTGACCTTAGGAGTATTGAAAAAACTAATGAGGCCGGCAGGAATATCATGAAGTTTGTCGCCCGAAACATTGGCAGATAAATGGTATCCGTGCCCAAACTCAAGGTCTCCACTTATTCCCCAACCTATCGCTTTTACACTTGTAGGAGAATTCAAAACAAATGAGTAATTGGATGTAGTGAAAGGACTGGCTAATTCCTGGAACTCAACGGCCGGGTTTGAACTTGCAGATTGTCCTCTTCCAACAGCGACCCTCGCAATAAAATCATTGTATTTACTAAAATATAAATAAGCATCGAATAATAATCTTTTTGTTACTAATCCTCGGTAGCCAACTTCATAAGAGTTAACAGTTTCAGGTTTTAAGTCGGGGTATGCGGCATTGACGAGCAAAGTAGGATTGGGCGTACCAGCTGCAACAGAATTTCTGTAAGCGACTATGCTTTCGGCGGTCTTTGCAGGTTTAGTATCAAATTGAAAAAATGATCTGAATACCTGGCCCATCCCAATTAAGCGATTAACACCGCCAGTAAGTAAATTAATATATTGGTCCTGCGTAGAAGGAAAACGATAAGCTTGTTGATAGGAGAATCGTAAATTGTTATCTTTCACAATTTTTACAAGCGCTGTGGCACGCGGTGTGAAGCGGCCTTCAAAATTCTCATTTTTATCATACCTGCCCGACACGGTCAATTTTAAATGCTCATTGATAAACCATCTCTGTAATTGCAAATAAGAACCAAATTCGTTGATAGGAATCACGCCTGAAGTATCAGCAAATATTGTCCCGTGCGAATTCAGACGGAATTGGCGAAAACTTACGCCCACTAATGCTTCGGCAAACTTTACATACTCGGTCAGGTTCAACTGTCCTTCGTAATGATACATATCTGTTCGGTCAAAAAATTTGGCGCCGCCCTTGCCTATCGTTGTACTTTTTGCATTTTGAAAGGCAGTATTGTATTGAGAGGTGCCTGGCAAAAATCTGCCTGCGTCAGCAGCGACTCTGGCCGTGTTGTGGGCTTGTATATCGGGTATTCCCTGCGCCTTTAAAGCACTATAATTAGCCGTGTACTGGCCAAACCAATCCGCATCAGTCTTCCACGCACGGTTGATAAAAATGGCCGCCGTTGTAGCCGTGTAGGCATCACCAGAATTTTCCTGAATAGTATATGCTCTCAAAAACCAATTCCTCCCTTTGAACTCCAATTTGTACTGCCCCATTTTTAAATTTTTAATGGCATACCTATCTGCACCGGTATATACTGTTGTTCCAGTTCCCCAATATGCCAATAAAGAGGCTTCAATATTATTGGAGATCTTATAATTTACACCTCCATTCAATTTCAAATTGTAGGTATCGTAATCAACAAGGTATTTTTCCTCGTATCCTGTACGGCTTACATTTACTGCATTGTAACTGCGTGATGCGACCCAAAATAATGCTCCCTGGAAAACGGTAGGTTGCAACGGTGCCGGGAATGCTCCTACCACTGCGTTGATCTGAGCTATTGATGCATTGGCTGGCAAAGTACTTACAGCAGGATTGATATCGACTGTATTACCGGTTGCAGCCAAAACCCCTGCCCTCACCTGGGTATATCCGGCAATACCGAATGCTCCCAAGTTTGCACTGGCTTCATCCCCAAAAACGTTTACGCCATCATAGTTAGGATCCAAACTCCTGTCGCCAGCTTTTAATGAACTGAAGACATTATTTCTTTGTAGATTCCTGTAGTCCTGGGCCTGCCAGTCATTCGCATGAATAAATTGCGAACTGATCTTGAACGCAAATCGCTCGCTTACTTTTCTACTCCAACGCAGGGCCCAATCATAATAAGGCGAAATGGTTCGCTCCCTTCCATCTACATGCATCATTCCCTGTTTTATTTCATAACTAAGCCCCTGGTACTTAAAAGGATTTTTGCTATTGATGAGCAAAGTGCCATTCATTCCGCCCGAGCCATACAAAGCTGAAGAAGCTCCTTGTAGTAATTCCATATTATCAACATCAAGAGAAGTAGGACCAACAATGCTACCGACTGCAAAGTTCAACCCTGGCGCCTGGTTATCTATGCCATCTATTAATTGATTAAACCGGAGGTTACCACTACCGTTAAACCCACGAGTGCTGGGTGTGCGAAAAGTCAGGCTGGATGTAATCAGATCAACGCCTTTTAGGTTGGCGATGGCATCGTAGTAAACAGGTGTAGCAGTATTGCGAATATCCTGGGCATTCATTCGCTCAATGGAAACAGGTGATTCCAGTATCCGTTGGGGAGTGCGTGTAGCAGCAATTACCACTTCCTGGCCCAGGGTAGTAGCCGGAGTAAGATCAATTGCAAGATTATCCGAGGCTGTGGCCACTGAAACTTCTTTATCCCCGAAACCTATAGAGCTAAAAACAAGCGTCACAGGAAGTTTGGGCACCACAAGTTTAAACTCGCCCCGATCATTTGTATATGTACCTTGATTCGTTCCCTTTACAGTAACAGAGACTGAAGGTGCAGATTCATTAGTTGAACTATTGCGAACGGTTCCGGAGATCGTAACGTTTTGTGCAAGCGCAGCAATCGAAAATATGCCAGCCATTAGCAGCGCAGCCAAATAGCGATAGCTTTTTCTCATAAATAGAATTTTTAGTTTGGTCCCGAAGGGACTCTGCAGTGGAGTCTTTGGCCTTCGGAGGATGTGACGCTGTTAGTCTTTTGCAATAATAATAACCACTCATTCTTTGATTTCGTCTTCACGAAAAAGCAACTTAGAGGATGGTTATTTCAGCCGGAAAAATAAGCATTGATTTATTTATCTGGAAATTTATTTGTGCTCAGAAAGAACAAGTTGTTGAAATCTTAAAGAGTTTTGCATAGACGGTTCACTATATTCGATTATGGCTGCATTTATTTTTCCGAATCAAACAAAATTTTACCAGGGCAAGGTACGTGATGTGTATACAATCGACAGCAGGTGGTTGGTCATGATTGCCAGCGACAGGATCTCTGCATTCGATGTGATCTTACCGAAACTAATTCCATACAAGGGACAAGTGCTAAACCAGATCGCGGCATACATGCTGAATGCTACTAAGGAGATTTGCCCTAATTGGTTAATGAGTGTACCCGCACCGACCGCATCGATCGGAAGAAGATGTAATCCTTTTAAAATTGAAATGGTCGTAAGGGGCAATTTGACCGGCCATGCGTGGAGGACTTATTCTTCTGGCACAAGAGAATTGTGCGGAGTGAAAATGCGCGAAGGCATGAAAGAAAATGATCCCTTTCCTTCTCCCATCATAACGCCGTCGACCAAGGCCCAGGAAGGACATGACGAGGATATTTCAAAAGAAGAAATAATCAGGAGAGACTTGGTGAGTGAAGAGGATTGGAAAATAATAGAAAATTATGCGCTAAGATTATTTCAAAAAGGAAAGGAAATTGCAGCTAGCCACGGTTTGATCCTGGTCGACACAAAATATGAGTTCGGAAAAATTGACCACACCATTTATCTGATGGACGAGATCCATACTCCTGATTCATCCAGATATTTTTATGCAGATGGTTTTGAAGAGAGGCAACGCAGGGGTGAAAAACAAAAACAGTTGAGCAAGGAGTTTGTGAGAGAATGGCTGATCGCCAATAATTTTATGGGAAAGCAGGGACAATCAGTTCCTGACATGAGCAATGAATGGGTGAATACGATTTCGCAACGATATATTGAGTTATACGAGCAGGTGATCGGCAAGAAATTCGAACCCGAAGCGCTTTCCGAAGAAGAAACTTATGACCGCATCATTGAGAACCTGCAGGAACTGCAGCTTACATAATTCCAAATTCCAAATCACAAGAAGCAATCTTCAAACAAAGAACCAAATCTCAAGAACCAATCCCGATAGCTATCGGGACCGAATAAATCTAAAATCTGAAATCTGAAATCTGAAATTGAGGAATTACTTTAGTTTATTTGGTTCTTACGATTTAGCTCTTGGAACTTTTCGAATCATTTTTCAAGTGCTTGCAAAATATCATTGAGAACATCGTCCGGGTGTTCAAGGCCAACGGAAATCCGGATCAACCCGGGTGTGATGTTCACTGCTTGTCGTTCTTCTTCAGATAGTTTAGCATGAGTTGTACTGGCCGGGTGAGAAGCAATGCTTCTTGTATCTCCAAGGTTAGCGGTCAGTGAAAGCATTTGAAGCGCGTCAAGAAATTTTCTTCCGCCTCCCATTCCGCCTTTCAATTCAAAACACACAATGCCGCCTCCATCCCGCATTTGTTTTTTCGCGATATTATATTGGGGATGAGTCGACAAAAAAGGATATTTCAGCCATGAAATTTTTTGATGGTCTTTTAGTTTCTCAGCGATCTTCAATGCATTGGATGCATGTCTTTCCATTCTTACATCGAGCGTTTCCAAACTTTTACTCAGCAGCCATGCATTGAAAGGAGACAAGGCCGGCCCTGTGCTGCGACAGAATAAATAAATATCATTGATCATTTCCTTGTTGCCAACCACTATTCCGCCGAGCACCCTCCCCTGCCCATCGATCCATTTTGTGGCTGAGTGCACAATAAGGTCAGCACCAAAATCGATAGGCCGCTGGCTAACGGGAGTGGCAAAACAGTTGTCTACGTTCAAAATAAGATCATGTTTCTTTGCAAGAGCGGACACAAACTCAAGGTCAATAATATCAAGCCCCGGGTTGGTCGGAGTTTCCAGGTAGATCATTTTTGTGTTCGGCTTGATTGCTGCTTCCCACGTTTCCGGTTTGTCGGCTCTTACATAGCTGTATTCAATTCCATAGCGGGGCAAAAATTTTGTGATCACTGTATGCGTGCTGCCAAAAATAGAACTGCAGGAAAGAAGATGATCACCTTGCTTCATTAATGCCATGAAAGAAGCAAATACAGCACTCATACCGGATGCAGTAGCATATCCCGCTTCCGCACCTTCGAGCAAGCAAACTCTGTCAACAAACTCCTTCACATTCGGATTGCTAAACCGGCTGTAAATGTTATCATCTGTCTCATCAGCAAATGCGGCCCGCATGTCTTCTGAATTATCAAAACAAAAACTGCTGGTAAGAAAAATGGGAGATGCATGTTCCATTTCGTTCGTGCGGTGTGTCTGTGTGCGGATAACTTTTGTGATTGGGTGCTGTTCCATTATTTTTATATGAAGTTTTTGCAAATTTAATTGATGCATGTCTTTACTTTGTCACAAGTTCATACGGTTTGAGAAGTTCCAAAAGTTCCAGAGATTTTCAGAGGTTCCAGAGTTGTTTTTGATTCCTAAACTCTTAACCTTGTGAACTTTGAACTTGTGAACTCTTGAACTTGTGACCTTTGAAACATTTTTGAAATGGATTTGTTCGATCATAATCAGCCTTTTCGACTCGAGAATGGAAATATTCTACCGAGGCTCAGTATTGCCTATCATACGTATGGCGAGTTAAATCGAGCCAAAAACAATGTGATATGGATCTGCCATGCCTTAACTGCGAATTCTGATGCTCAAACCTGGTGGCCGGGAGTAGTGGGAAAAAATGCCCGCCTACCGGACGGACAGGGATTTGCTGATCCGTCAAAATATTTTATTGTCTGCGCCAACATGCTGGGCAGTTGTTACGGAACAACAGGACCTGTGACAATTGATCCGCGGACCCAGCAGCCTTACTTCAGCAACTTCCCAATGGTTACTATTCGTGACATGGTGAATGCTCACATCCTTTTGCGACAACATCTCGGTATTGAAAAAATTCATTTGCTGATGGGTGGCAGCATGGGGGGTTACCAGGCGCTGGAATGGTGCGCTATGGAAAATAATGTGATCGAAAATCTTTTTTTGATCGGTACATCCGCAACCGAAAGCGCCTGGGGAATTGCTGTACACACTTCTCAGCGATTGGCCATTGAAGCCGATGCTACGTGGACTCTTCATCGTGAGGATGCAGGTCAAAAAGGTCTGAAGGCTGCTCGCGCCATCGGAGTGATCACTTACCGTAACTATGGAATCTTGGTAGAAAAGCAGACAGATCCTGATCCTGAAAAATTGGACAATTACAGGGCTTCGTCCTATATCAATTACCAGGGAGATAAATTGGTGAACCGCTTCAATGCGTACAGCTATTGGCTGCTCACAAAGTCTATGGATTCACATCACCTGGGTCGGGGGCGTGGGGGCAACACGGAAATAATTTTGCGAAACTTCAAACAAAAAACACTGATCATTGGGATCAGCAGCGATATTCTTTGTCCATTACATGAACAGGAATTTCTTGGTCAACACATCCCCAATTCAACGCTTGTCCAAATAGATTCGCCTTATGGCCATGATGGATTTATTACTGAGGCAGAAAAAATTTCCAGGGCACTAAGGGAATGGCTTTGAGTTAATGGGCTGACAAGAATATTGAAATTAACTTAGGGCATATGGAAACTAAAATTGTCTAATGGATATCAGAATAAAGCCCGGCAGTCCATTTCCGTTAGGAGCGACATGGGATGGACAAGGAGTCAATTTCGCTCTTTACGCAGAAAATGCGAGTGGTGTTGAGCTTTGTCTTTTTGATTCGAAAGAAGAACACAAAGAGTCCAGGAAAATTAAAATAGAGGAGAGGACCCACCAGGTATGGCATTCATATGTCCCTGGTTTGAAACCCGGACAACTTTATGGATACAGGGTCTATGGCCGGTACGAGCCGCAAAACGGACATCGCTTTAACCCAAACAAATTTCTGATTGATCCATATGCAAAGGCCATTTCAGACACTCTGCACTGGCATGACGCCCTGTTCGGTTATGAAGTAGGTAACGAGCATGCCGATCTTAGTTTTAGCGACGTTGACGGCATTCCTTTCATGCCCAGGTCTGTAGTGATCGATCCGAATTTTAACTGGGAAGATGACAAGTTTCCGCGCATCCCTTATCACAAAACAATTGTTTATGAATTACACCTAAAAGGTTTTACAAAACTCCAGACTCAAATTCCCGAAAACATAAGAGGAACTTATTCGTCTCTCGCGCACCCGGTTATCATTAAATATCTCAAGGACCTCGGCATTACTGCTGTTGAGCTAATGCCCATACACTATTTTATTTCAGAACGACACCTTGAAGAAAGAGGCAAGACAAACTACTGGGGTTATAACACCATCGGTTTTTTTGCACCCGATGTTCGTTATGCAAGTAACGGTACATTAGGCGAACAGGTTTTTGAATTTAAAAATATGGTGAAGGAACTGCACAGGGCCGGCATTGAAGTGATACTTGATGTGGTGTACAATCATACTGGCGAGGGGAACCAACTTGGCCCCACCCTTTCTTTTCGTGGAATTGATAACGGGTCGTATTACCGGCTTACCAATGACCGGCGATACTACATGGATTACACAGGCACCGGCAACACACTAAACGCAAATCTTCCCAGTGTCTTGAGATTGATCATGGACAGCCTCCGCTACTGGATATTGGAAATGCATGTAGATGGTTTTCGTTTTGACCTGGCCGCCACGTTAGCAAGAGAGCTTCATGAGGTCGACCGGCTAAGTTCTTTTTTTGACATCATTCACCAGGACCCGGTCATTTCACAGGCGAAATTAATTGCTGAGCCATGGGATATCGGCGAAGGGGGTTATATGGTCGGGAATTTTCCGCCCGGCTGGGCAGAGTGGAATGGCAAGTACCGTGACTGCATGCGTGATTACTGGCGTGGGGCGAATAGTATGTTATCAGAATTTGCAGAACGATTAACGGGGAGTTCAGACTTGTATAAAAACGATTATCGTAATCCAACCGCCAGTGTAAACTTTATCACAGCACACGATGGATTTACATTAGACGACCTGGTATCCTACAACGAAAAACATAATGAAGACAACGGCGAAAATAATCACGACGGCGAAAACCATAACCGCTCCTGGAATTGCGGTGTTGAAGGCCAAACAGACAATGCCACTATTCTGGCTCTAAGGAATCGCCAGAAAAGAAATTTCCTTACCACGCTATTCTTATCACAAGGCGTGCCGATGCTTTTAGCCGGCGATGAGATGAGTCGAACGCAAAATGGAAATAACAATGCGTATTGCCAGGACAACGAAATTTCATGGATCAACTGGGATAAGGCAGACCATCAATTATTAGACTTTACAAAAAAACTGATCCATCTCTACAAGGAACACAATGTTTTCTCCCGACGTGACTGGTTCAAGGGGCAGCCGATTAAAGGACGAGCCCTGACGGATATCG
>VBAQ01000266.1 GCA_005883765.1 Bacteroidota bacterium | reverse complement strand
GATAAGATCGCCATGAGGTTCAGTAAAAACATTTGGTAAGGTTTCAGTTCTTTTAGCTATTGCAGAAGTATCAGAATTGCTTTGCGCTATTGATGAAGTTGAAATAAGTAATATTAATAAGGAAAAGAAAAAGTTGAAAGATGTTTTCATTTTATTTTTTTAAAAGATTTATTGAAAATCATTTTTTACCACAACTTGTGCCGACACTTCGGCATAGGTACATAGAAACAACTCAAGTTATTTTATTTGTAGGAATCTACTCAAAATTTTCAAATGAAATATTTATCTTGTTTGTGACCGTCGTACTTATTGTGAACTTTGTGACAAAAGGAACACAACGAACACAAAGCAGTTCACTAAGGCCACAAAGATTGACAAAATGATAGATAACTTTCGAAGAGTTTTTAAGTATTAAAAAATATCTATCACGTAATAAATTATAGCAGTTGAAAGGTATCGCAACAAAGCACAATAAAAGTTCTGAGGTGAATAAAATATATAAAGTAACAGAAAAGCCAACTGTACAGCAGCCTGCCGAACGTCTATTATCACTCGACTTTTTGCGTGGATTGATCATGGTTACTTTGATGATTGGTGAGACAGGTTTCTTTCTCAAATTATATACTGCATCTCCTAATTCTTTTACACAAATGCTTTCTGTTCAGTTCGAACATTCTGAATGGCATGGTTTAACTTTTTGGGATGTGATATTACCTGCGTTTATGACAATGGCTGGCACAGCTATGGCTTTTTCATATAAGAAACAACAAGAGTTGGGTTACTCCCGGAAGCAATCTTTTTTAAAGGTGCTCAAAAGAAGCTTCTGGCTGCTTTTCTGGGGCATATTAATTTATTCGGTACGTGATGGACATCTCAATTGGCAACTAAGCAATGTGCTTACACAACTTGCATTTACTACATTGATTGCTTTCTCTGTTATTAAACAGCCTGTATGGTTGCAGTTAACTGCAAGTGTGCTTTGCCTTTTGATCCCTGAATTTTTATTTCGCTTTATCCATATCCCCGGCTTTGATCAGCCCTTTGTTGAGTTCCATAATTTCGGAAGTTTTATTAATAAAAGTTTGGGAATTAAAATAGACCTTGATCATAAGACCAACTTTATAAATTTTATTACAAGCGGTGCGCATACAATTTGGGGAGTGATGGCAGGTCAGTTATTATTTTTTAATAAAAGTGCAAAACAAAAAGTTACATACCTGGTATCATTTGGTGTGCTTGCAATCGTAGGAGGACTTACACTTGATCTTACCGGTATTACACCTATGCTTAAATGGATTTCTACAAGTTCTTTTGTATTGGTAACAGGTGGTATAACGCTGATTTCTTTGGCGCTTTGTTATGAATGGATTGATGTACGTAAACATAAAAACAATCTAAAATTTTTTACCATTGTTGGTATGAATTCCATATTCATTTATCTCTTTTTTATTTTTATTGGTGATAAATGGCTGAACGGTTACATGGAAATTTTAGTTAGTCAATTATTGAATCTTGCTGCAGTTCCGCTTGCAGCAGGTGCGGCAATAAGTTGTATAATTGTTTTTATGATGGAGTGGTACTTGTGTTACTATCTGTACAAAAAGAAGATCTTTTTTAAGATATAATATATTACCCTTCCTTCTTAAACATTTGTTCATAATGTGCTGAGGGTTGAAAGATTCCTCCACTTTCGTCATAGAAAGATTTATCCGTGATATATACTCCGTTCCGGGTTTGTGTCCATGTAGCTCCGGCCCTTGGATGATATGTCATCATGGTATCCCAGTTTTTATAGTATTGATGACCATTAGTTTCCTGTAACCCAATACCGATGTTGGCGAAGGGTGCCAAACGGGCGGCAACACACTTGTTCCAGTCTACCAGGATTGGATTAACTGTTAAATCGGCGCAAAAACATGAAATCTTCTTTTCCCGGGCAAGCTGTGTAATTTTCATGGTCATACTTAATGTTTTCGCTATCGCTTTTACGGCAATTGCTGTATAACCCTGTTCAATGCGCCTTGCGGCATCTTCAACTGTGTGGGCGCTTTCATCCGCAGCAATGGTTACGCCCATGTCCCCAACATACATTTCATTTCTTTCTCCAAATGGTTCTTCAATTACTGCAATCTGATCAAAGGCTCCTATTTTTTTTGCATGATCCAGAAAACGCGAAAGAGTATCCTTTTCGTCATATCTTTCATTGGCGTCGAAATAATATGGAATTTTTCCATTTTTAGTATAAGGTGTTTCATAATGCCCGATTGCTGAATGAACGGCCGACAGGAAGTCAATATCCTTTTCCAGCATTTCTTTTTGTGTGCCTGGCGAACCGGTCTTGAGCTTTATAATAAAATATCCTTCATCAGCAGCAGTTTTAATTTTTTCAATTTTTGTTCCTACGCCAAATGATGGCATGCTGGCAACCTTGTCATGCCGCCAGGATAATCCCGGCTTATAAGCTTTAGGGATCAGATCGTCAAAGTGATTGATATTATTTTCCCGGGCATATAATAACCAGGCAGCATTATCAACACACACCAGTGAGTTTAAGGCAAAGGTTTTTCTCAAGTCGGGATTACCGGTTATTTTTTTCCCATAAGCATATATTTCGGGTAAAAGATCATCCAGCAATTGCAGAGGATTGGTAAAGGAATTTCCTTTCATCATTTGCAATGCCCTTTCGCTCATGGCATACATCAGTGCATTGCCACCATTCTCTGAATGGGCAGCAAATACTTTTGAATCAGACCAAAGAATGCCCTGTGTTCCTAAACCAATTGTACGGAAACCCGATTCTCCCTCAAGCAACGCTGCAGTTTGCCAGCACTCTGTTATAGCGCTGCCTTTAAAGTGATACGGGAAAAGAGGTTCTCTCTCAAAATTTGAATCAACATTTTTGATCCGAATATTTGACGATGGTTTCATACCACTATCAAAATGCAAGGAGCTTGATTTCAATCCAACCATACCTAAGGCCATTAATGTTCCAGCACGATTAACAAAATCTCTGCGACTAATTTTTTTCTTCCCGTTTTGAAGATTGCTCATCTCAGTTGTTGAAATATTATTCAGGAATATTGTTTAACGTGTACCAGGCTTCTGAAGACCATAACGATTGCCCGCCGGCGCTTTGCATGTATGCTGGCAGGCGGAAATAAACAACGCGTTCTTTTTTTAACCCAGGGATTTCCAGGAAAACACGTCTCCGATCTTTTGATACAGCAAGCGCGGTGACTTTTAGTTTTTCCAGGTCCATCTTCGGCCCGCCATAGTCTGCAGTAGGAAGATACCACCATTGTTGTATTAAAAAGTCAGATGCCCTTATCCTTTGTCCGGCCTTAAGCGCGTCAGTAAATTCTATTTCAAAACCTCCCGGTTTTGCGCGAACGGCAAGCATTTCAAAGGTTAGTTTCCCGTTGTATTTCATTCGCTGAAGACCATATTGTTTTTCTTTCCAGCTCCAGCCACCCACCATACCTATTTCACCAACATAGAGTGCCCC
>VBAQ01000264.1 GCA_005883765.1 Bacteroidota bacterium | reverse complement strand
CAAAAGCTTTTATAAAGTATCGTTTACCATGAATGGGCAAATATTGTCTGCCTATTACAGTAAGTCGGGAGAATTTATGGCAGTTAGTCAAAATATTTCTTCTGTGCAACTACCGGGTAATCTGAAGAAAAGTTTGAAGAAATTCTTGACCAATTCTTGGATCACCAACTTGTTTGAAGTAACCAATTTTAATGAGACATCCCTGTATGTTACTCTTGAAACGGCAGACACAAAATTGGTTTTAAGGTCAGACAATGGTGGAAAGTGGATAGTGTTCCAAAGAATCGAGAAGTAATGTTTTGGTTATAGTTGGAATAAAAAAAACCCGCTTATGCCCGACGGCAAACAGCGGGGTTTTTTTTGAGTTTTTCAAAAGGCGTTCCTCAGCTCCGGCATCATTTTCTTAACAACAATTGAAAAAATCGGATATGAATAATTTCTGGAGGACATTGATCGCCGGTTACGCCGGATGGAAATGGGGTGGTGGATGCCTGGGATTTGTTGTGGTTTTTATTATCGTGTTCTATCTACTGGGGTATATTCACTGCTGAAAATATTCCTCAACATTGGCATCAAATGAGATCGGAAATCAAGAACGCAAGTCCGCCTCCTTTGCGATTAGGAATTCAAAACCAATCTTCATCGGCCGCCCTCTAAATAAGTCAAATCTATTTTGACTCCATGGGACTGCTATTACCAATATCGCGATACAATTTCCACTCACCATTTTGTTTTTTCCAAACGACTACATACTTACCCCTGTCCGCGAGTTTTTTATTGGCATCTTTGATCTCATATGCTCCCGTCTCTATTAAGAAATTTTCGTCGCCCCGGAGATCGGTAGTAGTAAATGCCCAGTCCCTCGTGTTCGAGCGGCAGACCCCGCCCCAAAATGAAACGATGTCTTTCCCTTTAATGGGTTCGCTCTTATCCAACAGTATTTCGGCAGCGGGACCATATTGAGACGCCACCCACATCGAATCACCATTCCTGATCTGTTCGGAGAATTTTGTATTGATGCTGTCGATGAATGTTCTTGCTTTTTGCATGTCAAAAGAGGCGGTGTTTGATTTTGACTCGGGGTTTTGTTCTTTGTTTTCGGAATTACATGCTAGCAGTAAGAAGATAATTGCTAAGATCACGAATGACTGAAATTTTTTCATAAACAGTTTTTGATGATAGAATAATGAAGGGTATTGTTTTCAAGGAAGAATAGATAGAAGAATTGAAGCTAACAAAAATAATCGATGTCATCTTGCTGTTGGTCGGATGTACCGGGATTAACTGCGGCAAGTTGTTAATGCCCTCCACCACGTTGACTGAGTAAGCTATTCCAAATCAAAGGCTTTGGAAACTTAACAATACTTTGCCTCTCGATTACTTTTGAATACGCCATTATTTTTAGATTTTGTATCAGCTATTTTGAACTGTGAAAAGATATTGGAAATAGTTTTCACGAAATCATCGCCCTATGTCAAAATTTTTACTCAGAATTTTTTTGCCTGTTATTTTTTTGATCGCCTGTTCCCCTGCTTCGAGGAACGTTGGCACCAGCCGTAACTTCAATGATCATGCTGCTAGTAGGCGTCAGCTTGTAGGCACATCGTTGTTGCCTGTCGACTCAGTCGCTTTCGATCAAAAAGATTCGCTGCTCAATCCAAAACCACTTTCATTAATGGAATTACCGCAAACGGAAGATGGAGAGATTGTATTATCGGAAGGTTTTTATGAAGCTGAATTCAAAAGTTATTGTCTGCAACCGGGAACACCCAGTCCCTCGGACAGAGATGCCTACCGGCAAGGCGCTCTCACAGCTTACCGAAAAGATATCGTAGAAACGATCTTGCGCAATTCTTTGAAAAAGCCCGGGCTCG
>VBAQ01000263.1:6934-8700 GCA_005883765.1 Bacteroidota bacterium | reverse complement strand
CGTTGCATCACTTCCGCACCCTGTCATTTTCTGTGTGGTTAGCCAACCGCTTTCTATGTGGAATAATAACAACTTTCCTCCTTCCCATCTTGCATTCAGTCCCAGAGTGATGGTTTGTGATAACAGCACGTTATTTATTTTGCCTTGTTTGGTGAGATATGCGGGATAAATAAAGCAACCAGTAGTGATGGTACAATTTCCGACTGGCAAAGCGGCTGGTGTGCTGCCGCCGGGCATAGTGCTATTTAATTTTTTTGCGCCATCATCGGTAGCTGGAACTGTTACAGAATTAGTTGAGCCAACAACAAGATCAACCGGGTTATTTGGAATTCCCAACAAATACTTAATCGTATTTATCGGTGTAGTGCCGAGACAACTCTTACCATTCTTGCTGCCGTAATAACCTTGAGTCAGTGTATAGAAATAAGAACAATCAAATTCATGAACCACAGCATTCGCTGTGCGACTCGTACAATAGGTAGGAGCGATGCCAGTGCCAAAGACATAATAAGTGCCTACACTGAGTCCTGTCCATGTGAGAGCGGAACCAGTTCCTGTCTGCGGCGTTTGCACGTCGCTGTTATCACTTGCCAGTTTGAGTTGATAGCTGACACCCGGATAAGAACCGGTTATAGTTATCGTACCAGTTCCGGGAGCAGTCGAACAAAAGTTACTGCCCATTATTGAATACACTACCGATTCAGGACTGATAGAAATGGTGACGACATTACTTGTGCTGCCTGAACAAACGCCTGCAGTCACAATTCTCCTGTATTGCGTCGTCTGTGCTAAGGTACCAGGAGAATAATCTTTACTGTTTGCTCCGGATGGATTTGAAAAGCCGCCACTCGTTTTTGATTGCCACTGATATAAATTGTTTCCGTCTCCACCACCAGGTGTGGAACCGGTGAGACCGTTTGGCGCATTTCCCGAACAGATTGTCTGATCAGCAGCGATTGTATTATTTGAGATAGGCTGTTGAACAGTGATCTTAACAGCAGAAGAATTAGCTTCGGCACACACGCCACTCTTAACAACTGCTCGCACCCAAGCGTCCTGAGTCAAGCTTCCTACACTTGAGCCTGCCAGGCTTGTTGTTGTGTTACTTATGTCTGTAACTCCTGAGGTGAAATTTGACGAAGTCGATTTTTGCCATTTTACAACTGTTCCAACATTGCCACTTAAAGTAAAGCTACCCGATGGTTGGCTGCCGCTGCAAATAGTTTGATCGGCTGCTACACTGCCACCAACTGTTGCGGGATTAACCGTTACCTGCACCGATGCGCAAGCGGAATTACCACAGTCTCCCTCGGCCTTTACAAAATAAGTTGTGGTTGTTGCAGGACTCACATTAATTGTAGTGCCGCTTCCGATTGAAGAGCCACTGCCGCAACCTCCTGCATACCATTTCCAGGAGGCACCTGTTCCCAATGATCCACCCACAACGCTGATGTTCGTATTGCTTCCGATGCAAATAGTGGGTGATGCTGCGGTAGCACCAGTTGGATCTGTGGAAGCGGTCTTAACGGTAACCGTTACACTGGCACAGGTAGTAGTAGCGCAATCGCCTTCCGCCCTCACATAATAAGTTGTTGTTGTAGTAGGACTCACATTCAAAGGAGAAGCCGTGCCCATGAGAGTTCCACCACATGAACCCGTGTACCGCTTCCACGAAGCATTCGTGCCCAATGATCCGCCGCTGACACTAAGGTTTGTGGAACTGCCGGGACAGAAATTATTTGCTTCAGTCGATGCGGATACGGGTG